>CAJMRM010000006.1 GCA_905215775.1 uncultured bacterium | reverse complement strand
CGTAAATATCAAGACCCTTCAGTATCAGGTACCGGGCGGAATGCTTTCCAACCTGGTAAGCCAGTTAAAGGAAGCCGGACAGGAGGACAAATACCGTGCGGTTCTGGAAGAGATTCCGAGAGTAAGAAAAGACTTCGGCGAGCCGCCGTTGGTTACTCCGTCTTCTCAGATCGTTGGTACCCAGGCGGTTATGAACGTACTGGCAGGCGAGCGGTATAAGATGGTTCCCAAGGAGTCCAAAAAGATCATGATGGGCGAATTTGGACAGACGGTAAAGCCGTTCAACAAGGAAGTACAGAAAAAGATCATCGGCGACGCAACTCCCATCACCTGCCGTCCGGCGGACCTGATCCCGCCGCAGCTTCCGAAATTCGAGAAGGAATGCGCTCAGTGGAAGCAGCAGGATGAGGACGTTTTATCCTATGCGCTGTTCCCGGCTGTGGCGAAGGACTTCTTTGAGTATCGTGAAGCCCAGCAGACCGGCGTAGATCCGAAAAAGGCAGACAAGGAAAACAAGGTATATCCAGTCTGATCCATAAATATTCCATAGGGAGCCCCGGCTCCCTTTAAAAGGAGTCCCTCCGGCCAGTGCACTGCATTGGCCGGAGGGCTTTTTCCATTTCCGTTCCCTTTCCGCGTCCCCGGTTCCTGCCCGTTCTCCAGGACATGTATGAGACGGTTCCTTCTCCTTATTTTTCTTAAGAAAACCTTACAAATTCCCCGTAAAACAGCGGCAAAAATATGAAGTTTCCTTCCTGAGGTTGACAGGAAACTCCATTTGTCATTATAATAACGTATGGTGTCATTTTTAGGCAGAACTGGAAAATGGCAGAAAGAGAAAATGACCATAAAGAAAGAGAGAAACAGAATGAAAAAACGAGGGAGAAGGATCCTGGCAGCGCTGACGGCCGTATTTTTAGCCGCAGAATCGGCAGGCAGCGCGGGGATCATCAAAGATTATCCCGGAACCATATACGCAGAGACCCAGAGAGCGGCTTCGGTCAACGCCACCACATTAAATGTAAGGAGCGGTCCGGGTACAGGAAACCAGATCGTAAGAAAGCTGTCCTACGGCGCGCCGGTAACTGTGGTAGGGGAGGAGACTGCTTCGGACGGAGTGCGCTGGTATAAGCTGCGCTTTACTGCCGGAGGAAAGACCATGGAGGGCTATGCCTCTTCTGAATACATAAAGTTTCCGGTATCCTATACCACAGATCCCCAATTCGAAGCGTATATGACCAGCCAGGGATTTCCGGAAAGCTATAAGGAATCCCTGCGGGTCCTCCATGCCGAGTTCCCGTCCTGGATCTTCCAGGTGCAGAATACGGGCCTGGATTGGAATGATGCGGTCAATAATGAGAGCATCGTAGGAGCCAACCTTGTTTCCACCAACAGCCTTTCCT
Organism: uncultured bacterium; assembly: GCA_905215775.1. Taxonomy (GTDB): domain Bacteria; phylum Bacillota; class Clostridia; order Lachnospirales; family Lachnospiraceae; genus Alitiscatomonas. The sequence continues at coordinate 71,739 of CAJMRM010000006.1, read as the reverse complement.
CCTGGAAATCTACGGAATACGGGGCTTATGACTGGAAAACGGGAAAGTGGACCGGCTTTGACGGAGCAAGCTGGGTGGCTGCGTCCAGGGATATCGTAAGCTATTATATGGATCCCAGGAATTTTTTAAATGAGATATATGTGTTCCAGTTCCTGCTCCAGTCCTACGACGGCGCCCATCAGACGAGGGAGGGGCTGCAGAGCCTGGTATCCGGTACGTTTCTTGAAAAATCCACAGGCCAGGGCTCCCAAGAAGGCGGAAATCCTTCCGGAGGCCAGAGCGATCCGAATAACCAGCAGAATAGCGGGCAGAATGGAACTGACGGGAACAGCGTGCCGCTGCCTCCGGGACAGAACTATGGACCGGGGATGACCACAGGAGGAGGCGGGAGCGATTCCCAGGGAACATCCTCCGGAGGAGCTTCCCAGATGGCTCCCCAGGGAACGGACAGCAGCAGACCGGACGTGGGACTGGAGGGTCCCTCGGCCACAGTCAGCGCCAGGGATACCCAGGTGCTGGCTCTTCCCAATGTGGAATATGGACCTGGAATGGATGCCTCTGTCATCACAGGGGACAGCACCGGTGCATCGGAGACCTCACCGGTGCCGGCGGGCCAGAGCTATGTGGATATCATTATGAATGCCGGAGTCCAGTCTGGCGTGAACCCGTACGTACTGGGGGCCATGATCTTACAGGAACAGGCCAACGGAACCTCGGGAAGCATATCCGGGACAACTGCCGGTTACCAGGGAATTTATAACTTCTTTAATATCGGAGCATACCAGACGGAATCCATGTCGGCCATCACCCGGGGCCTGTGGTATGCATCCCAGGAAGGGAATTATGGACGCCCGTGGAATTCCATTGAAAAATCCATTCTGGGCGGGGCTCTTTATTATGGAGAGAATTTTGTTTCCCAGGGCCAGGATACATTCTATCTGAAAAAATTCAATGTGCAGGGAAGTAATCTCTATAAGCACCAGTACATGACCAACGTGGAGGGCGCCGCCGGAGAAGGGGCCAAGCTTTCCAGGGCCTATACAGACGAAATGAAAAAAGAGCCTCTGGTGTTTAAGATACCGGTCTATAATAATATGCCGGAAACGGCCAGCCCGAAGCCGGAGACATCCGGGAGTCCCAATAATAAGCTTTCCTCCCTGGAGGTGGAGGGGTATTCACTGACGCCCACCTTTAGCATGGATACGGAAAGCTACGACGTGATCGTTAATCCGTCGGTGGGACAGATCTCAGTAAAGGCCACGGCCATTGATTCCAAGGCCTCTGTTTCAGGTACCGGAACCGTAGATCTGCAGAGCGGAAATAATACGGTGACTGTGGAGGTAAAGGCAGAAAACGGCAGTATCCGTGCATACAGACTCAACGTGGTACGCCAGTCGGACGCTCCCGTGGTCAACGCGCCTTCAGGCGGAGGAAGCAGCCAGAATACCGGAGGAAATGCATCTGGTCCCGGCAGCGCAGGAAGCGTGGTCATTATCCGTCCGTCCGGCCAGACCGGAGGACCTGGATCGGAAAACGGCCCCGGCGGTCAGACGGGTACGTCCTCGGGACAGGGAAATCCCTCTGAAGGCCAGAGTGCGGATGTGGTCATCGGGGTCTCCCCCTCATAGAGGGAGCACTGGAACCGGCAAAACCGGATAAAATAAGGAGAATATAAAACTATGAGCAGGATAATAAAGAAAATCACAGCGGTCTTCCTGTCGCTGGCCATCACGCTTCTGGCGTTTCCGGCAGACATTCTGACCGCCTATGCGGGATCGGGGAAAATCACATTTTCTGACCCGACGGCATCCGTAGGAAACCAGGTATCCGTCACCATGAAGATCGCCTCTTCAGACGGAACGGCTCTGGACCGGTCGGATGTGATGCTGGAATACGATGCCCAGTCTCTGGAGTTTTTAAGCGGAACCAGCGCCAATGGAGGAGCGGGGAGCGTCCGGGTCGTGGGAGCGGCAGAAGCGGCCAATCAGACCACCTTCAGCTTTACGCTGAAATTCAAGGCCCTGAAGGCCGGGACCTCGTCGATCACCATCAAATCTCAGGAGGTGTACGATGCCAACGGGCAGATGGTGACCATTGCGCACACAGGGAATTCAGCCGTAACGATCAATGGCGCGTCCGGGGCATCCCAGGATGCATCTCTGGGCTCGCTTGCCATTTCGCCGGGAACCCTGAGTCCGGAGTTTTCTGCTGATGTGACCGAATATACGGCCTCTGTCTCCGGAGATGTGGAAAAGATCACAGTCAGCGCTCCGGCCAATGATGGAAAGGCCAGCGTATCTGTGGAGGGAGCTGAGAATCTCCAGCCGGGTGAAAATAAGGTGGTATGCACGGTCACTGCAGAGGACGGCAGTACCAGGAAAGCATATACGATCACGGTGACCAGAGGAGAGGGAGGCTCAGAAGGAGAGAACGGAGCAGACGGGGAAGGCGGTTCCCAGACGGATCAGCCCCATAACGTGGAGGATGGAAACTGGACAGTTTCCGAGACCTTTGACGCGGAAACCCTGCCGGATGGCTTTACCGTGACTGAATACGGGTACCAGGGATCGACGGTCCAGGCCGGAACCAATGACCAGGGTGTGATCCTTCTTTATATGACGGATGAAGACGGAAATGGAGATTTCTTTGTCTATGATCCGGAAGAGGGCATCCTGTCTCCATATGTAACGGTCCGTATGGCGGAAAAAACCATTATCGTTCTGTCTCCGGAAAACATTCCCGAGGGAACAGAGCTTCCCGACGGCTTCCGTGCGTGCACCATCGATATTGGGGAACATACTGTCCACGGCTGGATCTGGAACGGCCAGGACGGAGAAACGCCGGAATACTGCATCGTCTACGGCCGGAATGCAGACGGAGAGCAGAATTTCTACCGGTATGATCAGAAGGAAATGACCCTCCAGAGATTCTTCCAGGATCCTGAGGCAGAAGAGCTGAGGGCGGTCAATGAGAAGGTGGTCGGAGAATACAACAGCCTGGTGGAGGATTATACGGTCCGCGGATACATGATCGCTGGTCTGTTTGCTGTCAGCATCATCCTTGTGATCATTCTCATCATCCTGCTGCTCACCAGAAAGCCCGGAGATTCCAGCCGGGAGGGAAAGCCGAAAAAGAGCGGACGGCCCGCCCCGGAGACACGCCCCAGGGAGTCTTCCCGGACCGGACGGACGCAGGAATCCAGACCCCGGACGAAAAAGTGGACAGACCAGGAGCTGGACGAGCTGGAGGATCTGGATCTGGAGGAAGAGGAGAAGGCCTTTGTGAACCACAGAGCCCCGGCCCGCAGACCAGCTCCGGAGCAGGAAACAGGAAAGGAAGCGGAAGAGATCCCGGTTCCGGCTGGCCAAGAAGCGGATCCTGACAGGGCATCCGACCGCAGGATCCCGGAAAACGAGGCCGGATCGGAGGAAGCAGCCCAGGATGACGACTTTGAATTTATCGACCTGGATCTGTAAAAACCGGCATATAAAACAGAATTGATTGCAAACTCCCCTCGAATCGGGTATAATGGACACATTCGTTGTCAAAAACCGAATAGAGGGGAGTATTTGTTATGAGAGAAAGAAGCAGCTTTACCAGCCGGCTGGGATTCGTTCTTGCGGCGGCTGGCTCTGCCGTGGGACTGGGAAACATGTGGAGATTCCCGTACCTGGCAGCCAAATACGGAGGAGGGGCGTTCCTGATCACGTATATCATTCTGGCTGTGACCTTTGGATTCACACTGATGATCACAGAGGTTGCCATGGGAAGGAGGACCAGGCTGTCCTGTATCGAAGCCTTTGGGGGCCTTAACCGCCATTTTGCGCCTCTGGGATGGCTGGCAGCCCTGATCCCGGTGATCATTACGCCGTACTACTGTGTGATCGGCGGCTGGGTCGTCAAGTATTTTGTGGAATTCACAAGGGGAAACGGCATGGCCGTATCCGACGATGCTTATTTTGGAAATTTCATTGGTATGGCCGGCGGCGGGATTTTGGAAAATCCCCTGTTCTGGTTTGTGATCTTTGTGCTCCTTACGGCGGCAGTGGTCCTTTTAGGCGTGGATAAGGGCGTGGAGAAGGCCAGCAGCGTTATGATGCCGGTGCTGGTGCTGCTTTCTGTGGGGATTTCCATTTACTGTATGACACTTCCGGGGGCATCGGAAGGACTGAAATATTACCTCCTTCCGGACTTTGCGGACTTTTCCGTGACCACGGTGCTGGCGGCCATGGGACAGCTGTTTTATTCCATGTCTCTGGCCATGGGAATCATGATCACTTACGGCTCCTATATGAAAAAGGAAGATAATCTGGAACGTTCCGTCGGCCAGATCGAGATCTTTGATACAGGTATCGCGTTCCTTGCAGGACTTATGATCGTACCCGCAGTGGTGGCCTTCAATGGAGGGGATGCGTCTCTGATCCGGGGAAAGGCCGGCCCGGGACTGATGTTCGGCGTGCTGCCCAGGGTATTTGAATCCTTCCCTCTGGGAGGGGCTGTGGGAGCTCTGTTTTTCCTTCTGGTATTTTTTGCGGCGCTTACATCGTCCATTTCTCTTCTGGAAACAGTGGTCTCGATCCTCACAGATAAGACACGGCTTACCAGAAGGAGCGCCACGGTCCTTTCTACGGCAGGTATCCTGCTGCTGGGTATCCCGTCCTGTCTGGGATACGGTCCGTGGGGACACATTACGATCTTAAAAATGCAGTTTTTGGATTTCTTTGATTTTATCTCCAACTCGGTGATGATGCCGATCGTGGCCATTGGAACGTGTATCCTGGTGGGCCATGTGGTGGGCAGCCGGTACATTGAGGAGGAGGTGGAGTCCTCCGGCTCCTTTAAGAGGAAGAAGATGTACCGGGTCATGATCCGGTATGTGGCTCCGGTGATGCTGGCAGCGATCCTGGCCGGAGAGGTCCTTAAGTATTTTGGCATTATCAGTATATAATGGAAAATTTTTCTTTTATATTTGGAAAAGATATGGTAAGATAATATAAATGTGGGGGACAAAAGGAATTACTGACTTTTGTCCCCGGCATCTGATCTATGATCGTATAAAAAGATAGAAATACAGGAACATAAATGGAGGAATCACTATGGCGGAAAATATAAAACCGGCAGAGGAAACGAAGGAAACTGTTTCTAAAAATTTTATTGAACAGGAAATTGACAAAGACCTGGCGGAGGGCGTATATGATCACGTCCAGACGAGATTCCCACCGGAGCCCAATGGATATCTCCATATCGGCCATGCCAAGTCCATTATCTTAAACTCTGGACTGGCAAAGGAATATGGCGGAAAATTTAACCTCCGTTTTGATGATACGAATCCTACTAAGGAAAAAACGGAGTATGTGGAGTCCATTATAAACGATGTGAAATGGCTGGGAGCAGAATTTGAGGACAGGCTGTTTTTTGCGTCCGACTACTTTGACGCGATGTATGAGTGTGCGGTCCGCCTTATTAAAAAAGGAAAGGCGTTCGTCTGCGACCTTACGGCCGATGAGATCCGCGAATACCGGGGCGATTTTAATACTCCGGGAAAGAACAGCCCCTACCGGGACAGAACGGTGGAGGAAAACCTGAAGCTGTTCGAGGAAATGAAGAACGGCGTATATAAGGACGGGGAAAAGGTGCTCCGCGCCAAGATCGATATGGCGTCTCCCAATATCAATATGAGGGACCCGGTGATCTACCGCGTGGCACGTATGAGCCACCACAATACCGGAGATAAATGGTGCATTTATCCCATGTACGATTTTGCCCATCCCATTGAGGACGCCATCGAGCACATCACCCATTCCATCTGTACCCTGGAATTTGAGGATCACAGGCCGCTTTATGACTGGGTGGTCAGAGAGTGCGAATTTGAGAATCCGCCGCGGCAGATCGAGTTTGCAAAGCTGTATCTGACCAATGTAGTAACAGGAAAGCGCTATATTAAGAAGCTGGTGGAGGACGGAATCGTGGACGGCTGGGACGATCCGCGTCTGGTGACCATTGCGGCCCTCAGGAGAAGAGGCTATACGCCGGAATCCCTGCGTATGTTTGTGGATCTGGTGGGCGTTTCCAAGGCCAACAGCTCGGTGGACTATGCGATGCTGGAATACTGCATCCGCGAGGATCTGAAGCTTAAGAGACCCAGGATGATGGCAGTTCTGGATCCGGTGAAGCTGGTGATCGATAACTATCCGGAGGGGCAGACAGAAATGCTGTCCGTACCCAACAATCTGGAGAATCCGGAAATGGGAGAGCGCCAGGTGCCGTTCTCCAGAGAGCTTTATATCGAGCGAGAGGACTTTATGGAGGAACCGCCGAAAAAATACTTCCGCCTGTTCCCGGGAAATGAGGTCCGTCTCATGAGCGCGTATTTTGTCACCTGCACCGGCTTTGAAAAGGATGGAAATGGTAAGGTCACAGTGGTTCATTGTACCTACGACCCGGAGACAAAGAGCGGCTCCGGATTTAACGGAAGAAAGGTCAAGGGAACCATCCACTGGGTTTCCGCTGCGCATGCAGGCCAGGTGGAGTGCCGCCTTTACGAGAACATCGTGGATGAGGAAAAGGGCAAGCTGAACGCAGATGGAACGCTGAATCTGAATCCCAATTCCAAAACCGTGACAACGGCTTATGTGGAGCCTGCACTGATGGAGGCTAAGGCTTATGAGAGCTTCCAGTTTGTAAGAAACGGTTTTTACTGTGTGGACTGCAAGGACAGCCTCGAAGGAAAGCCTGTATATAACAGGATCGTTTCCCTGAAGAGCTCGTTCCGGCTTCCGAAATAACCGGGATCATACAGACAGAGATATAAAAGAGGGACGGCCCTGGATGGAATTCCGGAGGACGTCCCTTTTGGTATTTATGAAAAAACGGAGGTAAGGATGGAACTGATGATCCCTTTAAGCAGCCAGGATCCCCGGCCGCTGTATGAACAGATCTACCAGTATATTAAAGAAGAGATCCGCAGCGGGAGCCTGAAGCCCATGAGGAAGCTGCCTTCCTCCCGGGAGCTGGCAAAGAGTCTCCGGGTCAGCCGGAGCACGACCCAGTCGGCCTATGAGCAGCTGGTGTCGGAGGGCTATCTTGAGGCGTCCTCCCGAAGAGGGTATTTCGTAGCCGGACTGGATGGGATCCTGCCTCCGGTTTCGTCGGGAGCGAGGGGGCAGGAGAACCTGTCTCCTGGCGAACGGCCCGGGCCGGCTCTTCAGGAGAAGAAATGGAGGGTGGATTTCTCGCCCAGGGGCATTGATCTGGAAAGCTTTCCCTTTTCCACCTGGAGGCGGATCAGCCGGGCCGTTCTGAAGGAGGAGGACACAGAGATGTTTCTGAAAGGCAGTCCCCAGGGAGATCTTCTGCTGCGGGAGGCCATCCGGGACTACCTTCATGCGGCCCGGGGCGTAAACTGTACTGCAGACCAGATCATAATCGGAGCGGGAAACGAATACCTTCTGATCCTTTTATCCCAGCTGCTGGGGCGGGAGGCTGGTATTGCCATGGAAAACCCAACCTATAAGCAGGCCTATCGTGTTCTTGAGGGGATGGGGCATCCGGTCTTTCCTGTGGGGATGGATGACAGCGGGTTCCGGGTCCGCGAGCTGGAGCAGCTTCCGGCTTCTGCGGCGTATGTGATGCCGTCCCATCAGTTTCCCATGGGAATCGTCATGCCGGTAAAACGGAGACAGGAGCTTCTGGCCTGGGCCATGAAGGCGCCGGACCGGTATCTGATCGAGGATGATTATGACAGTGAATTCCGTTACCGGGGGAAGCCGATCCCAGCGCTCCAGGGGATGGACAGCAGCGGACGGGTGATCTATATGGGAACCTTTTCAAAGGCCATTGCACCGGCCATCCGCGTGGGATATCTGGTGCTTCCTCCGGCACTGATGGAACGGTACGGGGAGCGGGCCCGGTTTTATTCCTCCACAGTATCGCGGGTAGACCAGAGGATCCTAGCCATGTTCATCGGGGGCGGTTATTTTGAACGTCATCTGAACCGGATGCGGGAAATTTATAAGGGAAAGCATGATCTTCTCCTGGCATCTTTAAAGCCGCTGGAGAAAGAATTTGAGATCAGCGGAGAATTTGCCGGACTCCACGTTCTTTTGACCTGCCGCGGGGATAGGACAGAGGAACAGCTGGAGAAGGCGGCAGAGGGGGCGGGGATCCGCGTGTATGGTCTTTCTGGATTTTACATTGGGAAAAAAGAAACGGAAAGCCGAACAGTGATCCTGGGCTATGCCAGTCTGACGGAGGAGAAGATCCGGGAGGGGGCTGCGGCGCTGGCAGAAGCGCTCTGCCGGTAAAGGACGGAGTTCCTGGATCCCTGCGGGCTTCATCCGAAGAAAGGAAGAAGCCCGCAGAGGGATGGGGATCAGATCTCCCCGAAAATCCGGTCCTCGATCAGATGGATGCCGTGCCAGAACATTTCACAGACGGGGGTTTCCACACCCAGCTCTTTTCCGAGCCGGACGACGGTGCCTGCAAACATATCCACTTCTGTGTGCTTTCCAACCTCCAGATCCTGGAGCGTGGAGGGCTTGTTCTGATAGGGAAGCCGGCCAATGGTGTGCTCCTGCCGGTCGATCTCGTTCTGGCCGATGTCTACGCCAAGACGGTTGGCGACCTGGATCACCTCCCACATGGCGGCGTGGCGGAAGTAATTGGCATCAGCGCTTTTTTGGAAGGCGCCGAAAGGAACGCCGAACATGGCGCAGGTCATGTTTTCTCCTACGTTGCACATGAACTTGAACCATAAGCCCTTGATCATATCGGAGTCGATCTTATATGGGATGCCGCAGCGGCTGAACAGCTCCTCCACAGCCAGGACCCGGTGGGAAAGCTGGTCCGGATCATTTTTTGCTTCTCCGAAATGGATCAGGCCCTTTTCCGGATCAAATTCGGCCTTCCCGTCCTTCATGGCAATGCTGACGCGCATATAGGAATAGAGCACATGGTCCATGCCGTAAATATCAGCGGTCTGCTTTTCACTGTCGACGCCGTTGAGGACCGGGAGGAGAATGGTTTCGGGACCAACCTGGTTCCGGATATCCTCCAGTGCCTGGGGCAGATCATAGCCCTTTACAGCAATGATCACCAGATCCGAGGGACCGTCATTGTCCTCCGGGGTGACGATTGGAAAACGGTAATTGATGCCGTTTATGGTGACCCCTTTCTGCTCCAGCCGGTCTTTTCTTGCTCCGGACGCCATGATCCGGAAACCGGCTCCCAGCTTTTCTGAGATCCGCGGCGCGAAGAAAACCCCCATGGCTCCCAGACCGATCAGTGTCACTTTGTTCATTGGTTTCATAATCCTTTTCTCCCTTCGGTGCGATACCTGACGCAGGCGGCCGCGTATGGCACACGGGCCTGTGTAAATTTTATGTATATTCTATAATAAGAAGGTACGGGTGTCAATATTTCCGGACGGTTCCTGGGGAGGGGGACAGATTCTTTTCCTGTTTTGTTGACTTTTTTGAGGAAAGCTGATATACTAAACTCAAGATATTGTGAAAAATGCATAGACAGAAAAGTAGTACGGGTGCTGTTTGAAAGGTACCCTTATGTGCTGAAAAAAATATGGAATGCATTCCACAATATGGAATAGTTGCATTACTAAAGTTTCTAAAAGAAACAAAATGAAGGAGGTGCGGTGAGTATATGTGGACTGGGCAGGAAATGACCATGGTAGACGGTCTGATGATCTCAGCGGTGGGACTTCTGGTCGTGTTTGCGGCTCTTGCGTCGCTGGCGATCGCGGTCATCATTATTTCCAAGATCATCAATACGGCGGTCAAGGATAAGGCACCGAAGCAGGCGGCTGTGGCGGCGGCTCCGGCACCGGCGCTGGATGAAGAATCCTACGCAGTGCTTCTCGCAGCAATCAGCGAGGAAGCCAGACTGTCAGGAGAAGAGTTCCGCGTTACAAGCATCAAGGAACTGTAAGGTGAAAAGAGGACCGAAAAAGCAAACGAAAAAGCGTAAAAAAGGAAAGGATGTATTTTAATTATGAAATATGTAGCGACTTTAAACGGAAAAAAGTATGAGATCGAGATCGAGAGAGTAGAAGAGTATAAGCCCCTGGACAGAGGCGTTACTGTGAGCACTCCGGCCCCCATCCTTGCAAAGGCAGCAGCACCGGCGCCGGCAGCAGCACCTGCCCCCGCGCCGGCACCAGCTCCGGCCCCGGCACCAGCTCCGGCTCCCGCACCGGCACCGGCACCGGCTCCCGCAGCAGCAGGCGGACAGTCCGTAGACGCTCCTATGCCTGGTAAGATCCTGGATATCAAGGTGAAGGCCGGCGATGCTGTCAGCTTTGGACAGTGCGTAGTCGTTATGGAAGCCATGAAGATGGAGACTGAGATCGTTGCTCCGGCCGCAGGCACCGTTGCTTCCGTAAATGTAAGTGTAGGCGACGCTGTTGACACAGGCGCTGTTCTGGTAACCTTAAACTAATAGGAGGTGCCCCGTGAATATACTTTCAGTTTTTGGGGAGCTCCTGGCCCAGTCGGGTTTTGCCGCACTGACCTGGCAGCAGGCTGTCATGCTTCTCATTTCCTTCATTTTATTATATCTGGCGATCAAAAAGCAGTTTGAGCCGCTTCTTCTGCTCCCGATTGCCTTCGGTATGTTCCTTGCAAACCTGCCGCTGGCCGGTCTGATGAACGAGGCAGACAACTGGTATAACTCCGGTGTTTTACGGATCATTTACAGCGGCGTAAAGTCCAGCCTGTTCCCGTGCCTGATCTTCATGGCCGTAGGCGCCATGACAGACTTTGGCCCCCTGATCGCCAACCCGGTGAGCCTTTTACTTGGTGCCGCCGCTCAGTTTGGTATCTATGTGGCCTTCCTGCTGGCACTGGCAACGGGACTGTTCACACCTGGACAGGCTGCTGCCATCGGTATCATCGGCGGAGCCGACGGTCCGACCGCTATTTACATTGCCAATAACCTGGCACCGGAGCTGGTAGCTCCCATTGCCGTGGCCGCTTATTCCTACATGGCCCTGATCCCGCTGATCCAGCCGCCGATCATGAAGGCTCTCACCACAAAGAAAGAGCGTCAGATCGTTATGAAGCAGCTGCGTAAGGTGAGCAAGGTGGAGAAGATCGTGTTCCCCGTATTCGTGGTACTGTTCTGCTCCTTACTGCTTCCGTCCGTTGCACCTCTGTTAGGTATGCTGATGCTGGGCAACCTGCTCCGTGAGTCCGGAGTTACAGGAAGACTTTCCGATACTGCCCAGAACGCGCTGTGCAATATCGTTACCATCATGTTAGGAACCACCGTAGGCGCAACCGCCAACGGCGAGATCTTCTTACGTGTGCAGACCATTGCCATCATCTGCATGGGTCTTCTGGCCTTCGCATTTGCGACTGTGGGCGGTGTCCTGTTCGGTAAGCTCCTGTGTGCGCTGACCGGAGGAAAGATCAACCCGCTGATCGGTTCCGCAGGCGTATCCGCAGTTCCCATGGCAGCCCGTGTATCCCAGACCGTCGGAGCCAAGGAAAATCCGATCAACTTCCTTCTGATGCACGCCATGGGTCCCAACGTAGCCGGAGTTATCGGCTCCGCCGTAGCCGCCGGGTATTTTATGCTGATGTTCGGTTAAGCAGAGAGCAGTGCGCAGCCCAACAGGCAGGAGCCTGCGTCATGCTTGCATGAAAGCAGGGGAGTGCCTGTTGGGCTGCATAGGGCGAACGCCCGCGAGCGAGACAGCGTGCCCCGCTTTATCGGGCATGGAGCGAAGCGGAATCGAGCTTGCCGCACTGCGGACCAGACTCTCCCAGGAAACTCCATCCCCAGAAGTCTGCACCATGCCTGCATGAGTGCAGAGGAGCGTCGGAAATCCTGCATAGGGCGAACGCCCGCGGCCCCTCAAATAACATTTGACGATTCCGCCGGAATTCGGTAGAATTATATCGTATACATAGTGTACATTCATAGTATATTTTATAAAGGAGGCTTTATTGTGGCTAATAAAGTTATGTCATTACACGATGCCGTAGAGAAGTACGTTCATGACAACGACGTACTCTGCTTCGGCGGCTTCACCACCAACCGTAAACCTTACGCAGCAGTTTACGAGATCCTTCGTCAGGGAAAGACCGGTTTTGTAGGCTGGTCCGGACCGGCAGGCGGAGACTGGGATATGCTCATCGGCGAGGGCCGTATCAGAGCATATATCAACTGCTATACTGCAAACTCTGGTTATACAAACGTGGCACGCCGTTTCCGCGCAGCCATTGAGAAGGGTGAGCTGACCTATGAGGATTACTCCCAGGACGTTCTGATGTTACAGCTCCATGCCGCTTCCTTAGGCCTTCCCTACCTCCCGGTAAGAATGATGCAGGGCTCTGGTCTTGTAAAATACTGGGGAATCAGCGAAGAGCAGAGAAAGACCATGGAAGGTGTTGACAACTTAAAATGCGCAGAGATCGAGAACCCATTTGAGCCGGGCGAGAAGCTGCTGGCTGTTCCGGTTCCGAAGCTGGACTGCGCCATCATCCATGTTCAGCAGGCATCTCCCGACGGAACCTGCATCATCGAGGGCGATGAGTTCCACGATATCGACATTGCCATCGCTGCAAAGCGCACCATCGTAACCTGCGAGGAGATCGTAAGCGACGAGTACATCCGCCGCGATCCCACCAAGACAAGAATCTTTGGTGAGTGCGTGAACGCAGTTGTACGCGCACCCTACGGCGCATGGCCGTCCCAGTGCTACAACTACTACGACGATGATGATAAGGCTCTGAAGGAGTACAACAAGGCTTCCATGTACTTAGATGAAGAGGATGCAAAGGCACAGCTCCAGAAGGCTGCCGATAAGGCTGCAAAGGCTGCCGCTGCCAAGCCGGAGGACGAGAAGTTAGCCGCTGCCGCTGAGGCTGCTGCCCAGGCTGCAAAGGATGCTGCCGACGGCACAAAGATCCCGGAGACCTTTAAGGATTACCTGCAGAAATACGTATATGGCTGTAAAGATCAGGATGACCTTCTTAACGTTATCGGCGGTTCCCGCCTCATGGACCTTAAGAATGAGCCGCACCTTGGTTATTCTACCAGACACTAATTGAGGGGAGGAGAAAGAAAAATGGCTGATTATACAAAGTATACAAAACAGGAAATGCAGGCATATGCCATCGCAAAGAGCATTAAAGAAAATCAGATCGTTATCGTTGGTACTGGCCTTCCGCTCATTGGCGCTTCTCTTGCAAAGCGTGCGGTATGCCCCAGCTGCCATCCCATCGTAGAGAGCGGACTTATGGACTGCTCTCCGGTAGAGGTTCCGCGTTCCGTTGGCGATAACCGTTTCATGGCACACTGTGCCGTTCAGTGGCCCAACGTCCGCTTCGTTGGCTTCGAGGCCAATGAGTGGCTCCACGACGAGGATCGTCTGATCGCCTTCATCGGCGGCGCACAGATCGACCCCTACGGAAACGTAAACTCCACCTGTATCTTCGGAAAGGGCGATTATGTGAAGCCCCAGACCCGTTTCACAGGCTCCGGCGGAGCAAACGGAATCGCAACCTTCTGTAATACTGTGATCATGATGCAGCACCAGAAGAGAAGATTCATGGAGCATGTAGATTACATCACCAGCTGCGGCTGGATGGACGGCCCCGGAGGACGTGAGAGAGCAGGTCTTCCCGGAAACCGTGGTCCGCAGATGGTCGTTACAGACCTTGGCATCATGAAATTCGATGAAGAGACCAAGAGAATGTACCTGGCTTACTACTATCCATTCTCCAGCCCGGAAATGGTACAGGAGAACACCGGCTTCGAGATCGATGTGACCAGAGCTGAGCTTATGGAAGGTCCGGATCCGGAGATCATCCGTCTGATCCGTGAGGAGATCGATCCCGGCCAGGCATTCATCAAGGTTCCGAAGGAAAATAAATAAGAAACAGTGAATGATGTCCCGGAAGGAGAGGGCGGGAACGCCTTCTCCGCCGGAACGCGATATATGAGGAGGAAGAAAAATGGGATATTTTTCCATGCCGAAGTATTTCCAGGAGATGCCCGTTGTTGGTAAGCCGTTAGTGAATGCCAACGCAGAGAACGAGGCAGAGCTTAAAGAGATCGAGAAGAATATCCATGACAAGGTAAAAGAGATCCTTGCCAAGGGTATCACCACAGAGGAAAAATTAAACGAGCGCGGCCAGCTTTCCGCTATGCAGCGTATCAACGCTCTGGTAGACGAGGGAACCTTCTGCCCGTTAAACAGCCTCTTTAACCCCAACGACAACAAAATGGGTTCCACCAACATCATCAACGGCCTTGGCCGCGTAAACGGCAAATGGGTCTATGTGATCGCATCCGATAACAAAAAGATGGCAGGAACCTGGGAGCCGGGCCAGGCTGAGAACCTGATCCGCTGCTCGGATGCTGCCAAGATGATGAATCTTCCGCTGATCTACTTATTAAACTGCGCCGGCGTTGATTTCCCGTTCCAGGATCAGGTATATCCCAACCGTCGCGGCGGCGGTACTCCGTTCTTCAGAAACGCTGAGTTAAACCAGTTAGGTATTCCGGTGATCGTAGGCATCTACGGAACAAACCCGGCTGGCGGCGGATACCACAGCATTTCTCCGACGATCCTGATCGCTCACAGCCAGGCCAATATGGCAGTCGGCGGAGCAGGCATCCTTTCCGGTATGAATCCCAAGGGATATATCGATAAGGAAGCAGCTGACCAGATCGTGGCTGCCCAGATCGAGAACAGCAAGAATAAGGTTCCGGCTCCGGGCTCCGTTCCGGTCCACTATGATGAAACCGGCTTCTTCCGTGAGGTCTATGAGAACGACTACGGCGTGATCGAGGGTATCAAGAAGTACATCAGCTACCTTCCGGCTTATAATCTGGAGTTCTTCCGGGTGGATGACCAGAAGGCACCGTTACTTCCGGCAGAGGACCTTTACAGCATCATCCCGTTAAACGGAAAGCGCCCGTACGATGTTTACGACGTAATCGGCCGTCTCTTCGACGGTTCCCAGTTATATGAGTACAAGAAGGGCTACGGCCCGGAGATGGTGACCGGTCTTGCAAAGGTCAACGGCCTTTTAGTCGGCGTCATCGCCAATGTACAGGGACTTTTAATGAACTATCCGGAGTACAAGCAGAACTCCGTAGGCGTAGGCGGAAAGTTATACCGTCAGGGCCTGATCAAAATGAACGAGTTCGTAACGCTTTGTGCCCGTGACCGTATCCCGCTGATCTGGCTGCAGGATACCACTGGTATCGACGTGGGCGACGATGCAGAGAAAGCAGAGCTTCTTGGTCTTGGCCAGTCTCTGATCTACTCCATCGAGAACTCTGGTCTTCCGTCCTTAGAGGTTACGCTCCGTAAGGCCAGCGCTGCTGCCCATTATGTACTGGGCGGTCCTCAGGGCAACAACACCAACGTTTACTCCATCGGTACCGCTGCCTGCGAATACTATGTAATGCCGGGCGAGACCGCTGCAAACGCAATGTATTCCAGAAAGCTTGTGAAAGCAAGCAAGGCTGGCGAGGATATGCAGCCCATCATCGACAAGATGAACGATATGATCCAGCTGTATCATGAGAAATCCCGTCCGGAATACTGTGCGAAGGTCGGCATGGTAGACGAGATCGTTGACATGACAGAGCTTCGTCCGTATATCCAGGCGTTCACCGAGGCTGTTTACCAGAATCCGAAGAGCATCTGCCCGATGCACCAGATGGTAACACCCCGCGCGATCCGCGAGTGGAACGACGCACATAAGGCCTGATCCTGACTGAGGGCTTGAATTCTGATCCAGGCCGGGGTTTCCCCGGTCTGGATAATGTTGTATCACAGGATATTTGATTTCGGCTTGTCCTTTGGGGCCCTGTGTGCTATACTGGGACAGGAAAAAACAAAAATTCATTGATACAGAAGAAAACCCGGAGGTTCGTATGAGTGCAGTTTATACACTGGGGATCGATGTGGGTTCCACAGCGTCCAAATGTATTATTTTAAAAGATGGCAAAGAGATCGTGGCAAAGTCCCTGATCGACGTGGGGGCAGGCACCAGCGGTCCGCAGCGAGCCATTGATGCCGTGCTGGAGGCAGCCGGCATGACAAGAGATCAGATGGCCTACGTCCTGGCCACAGGCTACGGCCGCAATTCCCTTATGGGGCTTGCGGACAAGCAGATGAGTGAGCTTTCCTGCCACGCGCGGGGGGCTTCTTTCCTGTTTCCGGACGCCCATACGGTCATTGATATCGGCGGACAGGATGTAAAGGTGCTCCGGATCGAAAACGGAACCATGACCAATTTTCAGATGAATGACAAATGTGCAGCCGGAACCGGCCGTTTCTTAGACGTTATGGCCAGAGTCCTGGAGGTACGGGTAGAGGATCTGGGTGATCTGGGAGCCCAGTCGAAAAAGCATGTGGGAATCAGCTCCACATGTACTGTGTTCGCGGAGAGTGAGGTCATCAGCCAGCTTTCCATGGGCACGGATAAATGCGATATCATCAACGGCATCCATCATTCCGTGGCTGGCCGTGTGGCCGGTCTTGCCCACCGTATCGGCGTGGTGAAGGATCTTGTGATGACCGGAGGTGTGGCCCAGAATAAAGGCGTTGTATCCGCGCTGGAAGAGGAGCTGGGATGTCCGATCCTTACCTCCCCTCTGACCCAGTACAACGGCGCCCTGGGTGCAGCCCTGTTTGCATGGCAGGCAGCGACCCGCTAAATGGTAAGACAACGGGCCGGGCGGCATGTGCCATGTCCGTCTGGCGGTCGTCGTTTATACATTCAATGAGGAGGATGAATAATTATGGCTAAAAAGCAGGTTAGTCCCGGCGTTCTTGCCCTTCGTAAGGTTGTGGACGACGTTCACAAGGACGCGCGCGAGGCAAAAAAGAGAGGCGAGTTAGTGGGATGGTCTTCTTCCAAATTCCCGTGTGAGCTCGCAGCAGCATTTGATCTGAATGTTATGTATCCCGAGAACCAGGCCGCTGGTATCGCAGCAAACCGCTACGGCGAGATGATGTGCCAGGCAGCCGAGGATCTGGGCTATGACAACGATATCTGCGGATACGCACGTATCAGCCTTGCATATGCGGCTGGCGTTCGTGTTGCCCGTAAATTTGATCCTGAGACCGGTGAATATATCATCGATCCGTCCACCGGAAAGCCCTTAAAGGATGAGAACGGAAACGTGATCATCGATGAGGCCACCGGAAAACCGAAAAAAGATCCGAAGACCCAGACTCCGTATCTGGAGCTTGTAAATATCCTGGAGCTTGAAAAGCTGCCGGATGGACCGGACAAGGAGCGCCGCATCGAGGCCATCTCCCCCATCCGTCAGATGCAGATCCCGCAGCCGGATTTCGTTCTCTGCTGCAACAACATCTGTAACTGTATGACAAAATGGTATGAGAACATTGCCCGTATGTGCAACGTTCCGCTGATCATGATCGATATCCCGTACAACAATACCGTGGATGTCCATGATTCCAACGTGAAGTATGTCCGCGCCCAGTTTGATAAGGCCATCAAGCAGTTAGAAGAGCTGACCGGAAAGAAATTCGACGAGAAGAAATTTGAGAAGGCCTGTGAGAATGCAAACCATACTGCAAAGGCATGGTTAAAGGTATGTGATTACTTACAGTACAAACCGGCTCCCTACTCCGGATTTGACCTGTTCAACCACATGGCCGACGTTGTAACAGCCCGTGCAAGGGTTGAGGCAGCCGAGGCGTTCGAGCTGCTGGCTTCCGACCTGGAAGAGACCATCAAGAAGGGCGAGACCACAACTCCGTTCCCGGAGAAATACCGTGTAATGTTCGAGGGTATCCCCTGCTGGCCCAAGCTTCCGGCACTGTTCAAGCCGTTAAAGGAGCATGGCGTCAACGTAACAGCCGTTGTTTATGCTCCGGCCTTCGGCTTCGTTTACAACAACATGGATGAAATGGCACGCGCTTACTATAAGGCTCCCAACTCTGTCTGCATCGAGCAGGGCGTTGACTGGCGTGAGGGCATCTGCCGCGACAACAAGGTTGACGGCGTTCTGGTACACTACAACAGAAGCTGTAAGCCGTGGAGCGGATATATGGCAGAGATGCAGCGCCGCTTTACAAAGGACCTTGGCGTTCCGACTGCCGGCTTCGACGGCGACCAGGCTGACCCGCGTAACTTCAATGCCGCCCAGTATGAGACCCGCGTTCAGGGCCTTGTGGAGGCCATGGAGGCAAACATGCAGGAAAAGGAGGCTAAATAAACCATGAGTATCAATGCATTATTAGATGAATTTAAAGTAAAAGCAGCTACTCCCAAGCAGCAGCTGGCTGAATATAAGGCTCAGGGTAAAAAGGTGATCGGCGTTCTGCCGTACTACGCTCCGGAGGAGCTGGTTTACGCAGCCGGTATGGTTCCCATGGGAATCTGGGGATCCAACAATAAGACCATCAGCCGTGCAAAAGAGTATTGTGCGACCTTCTACTGCACCATCGCCCAGCTGGCGCTGGAAATGCTCTTAGACGGAACCATGGATGATCTGGACGGTATCATTACCCCCACCATCTGTGATACGCTCCGTCCCATGAGCCAGAACTTCCGTGTATCCATGGGAGATAAGATGGCAGTTATTTTCTTAGCTCATCCCCAGAATCGTTTTGAGGACTTTGGTCTTCAGTTCTGCATCGACCAGTATAACAACGTAAAAGAAGAGCTGGAGAAGGTATGCGGCCATGAGATCACAGCCGATGCCATCAGGGACGCCATCAAGGTCTACAATAAGAGCCGTGCGGCCCGCCGTGCGTTTGTAAAGCTGGCCAACGACCATTGTGATGTGATCACTCCCACCAAGCGTTCTGCTGTATTAAAGGCATTCTACTTCATGGAGAAGCCGGCTTATACAGCAATGCTGGAGGAATTAAACAAGGAGCTTGAGGCTCTTCCGGTATGCGACTGGAAGGGAACCAAGGTGGTTACCTCCGGTATCATCTGCGACAATCCGAAGCTTCTGGCTGCATTTGAAGAGAACAATGTTGCCATTGCTGCTGATGATGTCGCTCATGAGAGCCGTTCCTTCAACACAGACGTTCCGGAGGACGAGGAATGTCCGATGATGGCTCTGGCAAAACAGTTTGCCAACATCGATCATGACGTACTTCTTTACGATCCCCAGTCTGAGAAGAACCGCCGCGGTGAGTTTGTAGCCGATCTTGTTAAGAAGAGTGGCGCCCAGGGTCTTGTACTGTTCATGCAGCAGTTCTGCGACCCGGAGGAGATGGAGTATCCGTACTTAAAGAAGGCTCTGGATGACGCAAAGATCCCGCACATCAAACTGGGAATCGACCAGCAGATGCGTGACTTCGGTCAGGCCCAGACTGCGATCCAGGCGTTTGCAGATGTGCTTGAGATGAGCAAATAATAAAAATGTTTTCCGGTCCCCGACCGGTATGTGTCGTAACGGTGTAGTAACAAGAGGAGGCTCCGGCGGAAATGGCGAAGGCTGTTTCTGCCGGGGCTTTTTTGCTTTACGGATCACGGGATTTCTGTTAAGATAGTTCCAAAAGAGAGAACAAAGGGAGGAAGTTATGTTTCTGACAGGTACGAAGAAGATGCTGGGGGACCGGATCTTTTTACAGAAGGCCGTGCGCATCGCCCTTCCGGTGGCCATGCAGGGAATGCTGAACACGATCGTAAACCTGGTGGACACCATGATGATCGGGACTCTAGGAGAAACGACCATCGCGGCGGTGGGACTGGCAAACAAGGTATTCTTTGTATTTTCGCTCCTTGTATTCGGGATCGTCAGCGGGAGCGGAGTCCTGGCGGCCCAGTACTGGGGGAATCAGGATATAAAGAACATAAGAAAGGTACTGGGACTGGCGCTTATCCTGGCCCTGGCCGGTGCAGCCGCATTTATGGCTCCTGCCATGATATGTCCGGAGCTGGTGATGCGGATCTTTACAGTGAGCCCGGAAACCATACGGATCGGGAGCGCCTATCTGATCGTGGCAGCCATATCCTATCCGTTTACGTCGTTTACCAATGTATACGTGGCCATGCTCCGGGCCGTGGGGCAGGTGAAGCTTCCGGTGCTCACCAGCTGTCTGGCCATCGCTGTGAATATCACACTGAATTTTCTGCTGATCTTTCCGGCGCGCACCATCACGGCCGCAGGACAGGAGATCTTTATTTACGGAGCCGGTCTTGGCGTTGCAGGAGCGGCTCTGGCGACGCTGATCGCCAGGATCGTGGAGGCGGTAGTGCTGGTCCTGGTGGTCTATATGCGGAAATACCCCATTGCCTGCCGGATCCGGGAGATGTTCGGGTATACAAGGGCGTTTATCCGCCAGTTTATCAGCACCTGTACGCCGGTCATCGCCAATGAGTTTATGTGGGGACTGGGAGTGACCATGTATTCCCTGGCCTACGGACGGATGGGAGACAATGCGGTGGCAGCCATTACCATTGCCATGACGATCCAGGATATTGTATTTGTTCTGTTCCAGGGCCTGAGCGCCGCCACTGCGGTGATCCTGGGGAATGAGATGGGAGCCGGACGGCTGGAAAGGGCGGAAGAGTACGCGGCCAATTTCTTCCGGCTGCTGTTCCTTCTGTCGGCGGCCGGAATGGTGATCGTCCTGCTGATCCGGGGCCCGATCCTGTCCATTTACCAGATCTCGTCGGAGGTGAAGGCGGATGCGGCCAGATGCCTTCTTACATTTGCCCTGTTCCTGCCGGTCAAGATGTATAATCTGATCTGCATCGTAGGCGTTTTACGGAGCGGCGGAGACACGAAAATGTGTCTGTTTCTGGATACCAGCGGCGTCTGGTGCATTGGAATTCCCCTGGCATTCCTGGGGGGACTTGTATTCCGCTTCCCGATCTATGTGGTCTACGGCATGGTCATGCTGGAGGAGGTCTACAAGTCGGTGCTGGGATATTGGAGATACCGTCAGAAAAAATGGCTGAGAAATCTGGCGGCGGAGATTTAGACGAAAAAAGAGGGGCTGCTGCAGGGAACAGGACGAATGGCTGTTCTTTTGCAGCGGCCCCTCCTGCTGGATCTGCGGGAGTTAAGCCCTGGAATGAAACGGGGGAGCGTATCCCATGTCCCTGGAAAGGTCAGCGGCAAATTTCTGAACGTATTCCAGCTGGACCTTCAGGAGCTCCTCGCTGTTTAAACGGATCGTAGGGGCAATGATGCCGATGGAGCCGGCCAGCTCTCCGTCGGAATTAAAGACGGGAGCTCCGATGCCCACAGCATCGTTGACGTATTCTCCGTAGGTGATGGCATAACCGGCCTGGCGGATCCTTTTCAGCTCGTCGCGGAGTCCATCGGCGTCTGTCTGGGGGAATGCGTGGTCATGCTCGATGATCTTTTTTACATATTCCTCAATAAAAGAAGGGGATTGGTAGGCCAGGAGGACCTTCCGGATGGCTCCGCAGTGAAGGTACATTTCATAGCCGAATTCCTCAACCACCTTGATATGGTTGGGACCGTCCACCTTTTCGATCACCAGTCCCTTGTTTCCCACGGGGATCACCAGATAAGAATCCTCCTCCGTTCTGGCGGAAAGGGCAGACAGGAGAGGATGGGCGGCATCCTGTAACCGGATCCCGCTGGCAGCAGCCTTTCCCAGGGGGATCAGCGCAGGCCCAAGCCGGTATGTATGTGACCGCTCATCGCGGATCACATATTTTTTTTCACAGAAGGTCTGGAGGATCCGGTGAACGGTACTGGGAGGGAGGTCGATGGCTTCGGCCAGCTCCGCAATGGAATAGCTGCGGTTCCGTTCCTTCAGCACCTCCAGGATCTCAATGGAGCGTAGAAGGCTCTGGATCATTTTCCGGCACCATCCGTATCTTCCTCCACTGTGGCGGATTCTGCGGGAGCAGGGGAAGCAGTGTCCGTTCCGGCCTCAGGGGCTTCTTTCAGGGGAGCAGGCTCCGGAGCCGGTTCCTGGGCGTTCGGTCCTTCTGCGTCATGTTCTTCTCCGGTCCTGCATTTTCCGGGTTCCAGCGTAATATACGTGCGCTCTCTGGCGGTGCTGCAGGAAGCAATTCCCTTTCCAGCTTCTCCGGAGGGCGTTTCCTCATCTTCGTAATCATGAAAATCTTTGTCCAGCTCATCATTGAAAGACTTATACTTCAAATAATAGGAAATACCTGCGGCGGCGGCTCCGATGGCAGCCCCCAGAGCGATGAGCAGACCTGTTTTTTTCTTGGACATGGTTCATTCTCCTTTCAACCGGCATGAACAGAAACCGATATAGATTAATAATAAGCCATATTCCAGGAAAAAGGAAGGGATATTTGTAAAGAAAATGAAAAAATCCCAAAAAAATTCCATAAAATTAGCACTCGACCCTTGACAGTGCTAATAATGCGTGCTATAACATTACTTGTGAAAAGGAACAGAGAAACTGAAATGTTCTGGAATTCCGATTAACAGAAAAATATAAAGACAGAAATGGCAAGGAGGAGTCAGTAATGAAATTAGTACCATTATTTGACAGGGTTGTTTTAAAACAGTTAGTTGCAGAAGAAACGACAAAATCCGGTATCGTGCTTCCGGGTCAGGCAAAAGAGAAGCCCCAGCAGGCAGAAGTCATTGCCGTTGGACCGGGCGGAGTGGTAGACGGAAAAGAAGTTACCATGCAGGTAAAGGTTGGCGACCAGGTGATCTTTTCCAAATACTCCGGTACAGAGGTTAAAACTGACGACGCAGAATATATCATTGTAAAGCAGAACGATATTCTTGCTGTTATCGAATAAGCAGCGGCAGAAGAGTGCATGCTGCGGCTGTTCCGGCCTGGCCGGAAAGTAAATAAATTTGGAGGTAATTGAATCATGGCTAAGGAAATTAAATACGGCGTAGATGCCAGAAAAGCTCTGGAAGCTGGTGTAAATAAACTTGCTGATACTGTCCGTGTGACATTAGGGCCCAAAGGAAGAAACGTGGTGCTGGATAAGTCCTTCGGAACTCCGCTGATCACCAACGACGGCGTGACCATCGCAAAGGAGATCGAGCTGGAGGATGCCTTTGAAAACATGGGCGCACAGATCTTAAAGGAAGTTGCCACAAAGACCAATGACGTTGCCGGTGATGGAACCACCACTGCAACCGTTCTGGCCCAGGCAATGATCAATGAGGGAATGAAGAACCTGGCAGCAGGCGCGAACCCCATTATCTTAAGAAAAGGAATGAAGAAGGCCACCGACGAGGCAGTGAAGGCCATCGCTGAGATGAGCCAGCCCATCAGCGGCAAGGCACAGATCGCAAGAGTCGCAGCAATCTCTGCTTCCAGCGATGAAGTAGGCGAGATGGTTGCCGATGCGATGGAAAAAGTGACCGGAGACGGCGTGATCACCATCGAAGAGTCCAAGACCATGAAGACCGAGCTGGATCTGGTGGAAGGAATGCAGTTTGACAGAGGCTACATCTCCGCATATATGTGCACCGATATGGAGAAAATGGAAGCTGTTCTGGATGATCCCTACATCCTGATCACAGACAAGAAGATCTCCAACATCAACGATATCCTTCCGCTGCTGGAGCAGATCGTGAAGACAGGCGCAAAGCTTCTGATCATTGCCGAGGATATTGAGGGCGAGGCTCTTACGACTCTGATCGTAAATAAATTAAGAGGAACCTTCAGCGTAGTAGGCGTAAAGGCACCGGGCTACGGCGACAGAAGAAAAGAAATGTTAAAGGATATCGCGATCCTCACAGGCGGTACTGTGATCTCCGAGGAGCTGGGTCTTGACCTTAAGGATGCGACCATGGAAGAGCTGGGCCGTGCAAAATCCGTTAAGGTACAGAAGGAAAACACCATCATCGTTGACGGCCTTGGCAACAAGGAAGAGATCGCCAACCGCATCGGCCAGATCAAGGGCCAGATCGAGGAGACAAAATCTGACTTTGACAGAGAGAAGCTTCAGGAAAGACTTGCAAAGCTTTCCGGCGGCGTAGCAGTGATCCGTGTGGGCGCTGCCACAGAAACAGAAATGAAGGAAGCAAAGCTCCGTATGGAGGACGCCCTGGCAGCTACAAAGGCAGCCGTTGAAGAGGGCATCATCGCAGGCGGCGGATCTGCTTACGTTCATGCAGCAGAGAAGGTGGCTGCTGTGGTAAGCGGTCTGGAGGGTGATGAGAAGACCGGCGGAAACATCATCTTAAAGGCACTGGAGGCTCCCTTATATCACATCGTTGCCAACGCAGGCCTGGAGGGCTCTGTGATCGTCAATAAGGTAAAAGAGATGGCCACAGGCATGGGCTTTGACGCATACAAGGAAGAGTACGTTGATATGGTTGAAGCAGGAATCCTGGATCCGGCCAAGGTTACAAGAAGCGCATTACAGAACGCTACCAGCGTAGCTTCCACGCTCCTTACGACCGAGTCCGTAGTAGCAAACATCAAGGAAGAAACTCCCGCCATGCCCGCCGGCGCCGCTGGAATGGGCGGAATGATGTAGTCCACGTAAAGCATTGCAAAAAAGGCTGCAGAAACCGGCTCTGGCAAGCTAGCTTGTCAGAGAAGGCTTCGGCAGCCTTTTTTATGAGGCGCACGCCTCTATGAGCAATTTGACAGCCATTGCCTTAGGGGAAACCAGTCCCGCAGCCTGGTCAAATTGCGAATAGCAATGCTTTACCCGCCGGTACCGTTCCGGATTCCATTCTGGCAAGCTAGCTTGTCAGAGAAGGCTTCGGCAGCCTTTTTTATGAGGCGCCCGCCGGCCCCTCACCCTTTTTCCATGGCCAGCCTGCTGTTCTGGTATTCCCCGGACCAGGTCACATCCCGGGCGCACCATTCCGGCGGCGTAAAGGCTGCGGCGTCCTCCTCCGAGGCAAATTCCACCTCCGCCAGAATGAGGCCCTGGTATGCCCCCTCAAATACGTCCAGCTCAAAGGTCAGGTCCGGCCTTCCCTCCACCGGGAGCAGATACCGCTTTTTTGTAAGGATCTGTCCGTCGGCCTTCTTTAAAAGGTGCAGATACGCCGTTTCATCCAGCGGCAGGTTATACTCCTCCCGGGCCATCAGTCCCCTGGACTTATAGGTCAGATAAAAGGAATCGTCCTCCCGCCGGACCCGTACCACCGGTTCCGTGCAGAGATAGGCCTGTTCGATCATGCGGAACGGCCGGGTCTCATAGCCCTCGGGCGGGTCTGTCACAAGAAATTTACGTTCGATCTCCATATGGCTGTCTCCTTTCCATTGGATGCCGGGAACAGGGAATCCCGCGCCGGCGCCCTCCCGCTTATTATAACACAGGATATGGCGCGGGCCCTAGAATAAGTTTTCTGCAATATAAGAAAAATGTAATAACATTCGGGACTGAAAAATGATATAATCAAATTACGGAGAAATGAATTTTACGAATAAAGAAAAACGGAGGAAATGTTTATGTGGACAAGGGCAGAGCTGAAGGAAAGAGCCAAGGCATGTCTGCGGAAATATTACTGGGCGGCCTTTGCGGTGAGCCTGGTATTCTCCCTGATCAGCGGCTCCGGAAGTATGGCTTCCCAGCCGGCAGACAGCGGATATGAAAATGATTACTATGAGGACTACGGCTTTGTGGAGGGCCTGGGAGACGATCTTCCGGCAGTGGTGGGAAAGATCCCCGCTGTGATCGAGAATGTCCCGGTGGGACCCGGCGTGGTCCAGACCGGGCGGATGGTATACGGAGTGATGGCGGGAGTCATGATCGTATTTCTGATCCTGGCCCTGGCTCTGGGGATCTTTGTAACTCCGGTCATTGCGGTGGGCCATAACCGGTATTATCTGGAAAGCCGGCTGATGGGCCGGTCAGCGGGCTTTGGAAAGCTTTTATGGGGCTTTTCCCGCCATTACCTGAATATCGTGCTGACCATGTTCCTGCGGGACCTGATCATCGTCGGCGGAACGTTTTTATGCGTGCTGCCGGGACTCTATTTTGCCTACTGCTACTACATGGTGCCTTATATTCTGGCGGAAAACCCGGAAATGAAGCCCATGGAGGCCCTGCGGCTTTCCAAGCAGATGATGGAGGGCCATAAAATGAACACATGGCTGCTGGAAATGTCCTTTTTAGGATGGATGTTCCTGGGGGCTATGGCCTGTGGCGTGGGAACCTTCTTCGTGCTCCCGTATTACTATGCCACCTTTGCGGAGCTGTACGCAGTGCTCCGGGCTCCTTACGGCGGAGAGCTAAACGGCTTCGGATATCCGGAGGCGGTACCCGCAGGCAGCTTTGGCGGAACGTATGTAAACCAGGCAGATAGCGCCGGAAACGGCCAGTACGGCGGTTACGGCCAGACACAGGGAGGTGCGGACTATGTCGATCATCCACAAGGGGGGTATGGATCCGGCGGAATTTGCGGGCAGGACCATGTACCGTGTAATGGAAGCGAAACAGATGCAGAAGGAAGCGGAGTATTCGGTGGAGGACCGGGTCAGGGAACGTCCGGCTGGACCGAAGCTTCGGGACAGGGTGCGGAGCATCCTGCAGAAGATCAGAGGGAAGAGAGCATAAAGCGGTCCGAGGGCGGCCCGGGACGGGGCTATTACCTGAACGGCGTGTTCCATCCCTATTCAGAGGAGGAAGATAATTAATGGCAAAGGTTTATGCATTCCTGGCGGATGGAATGGAGGAAGTGGAATGCCTGGGCGTGTGCGACGTACTGGTCCGGGCCGGTGTGGAGGTAAAGCTGGTGTCTGTCATGGGAAGACGCCAGGTGACCGGCGCCCATGGGTTCACGGTCACAGCCGACGCGCTGTTTGAGGAGATCACCGACGATGCCGACGTGCTGTTCCTGCCCGGAGGGCTTCCGGGGGCGGACCATCTGCGGGACCATAAGGGGCTGGCGGCCATGCTGAAGGCCCACGGGGCAGCCGGGAAGCGTCTGGCAGCCATCTGCGCGGCTCCGGGCGTTCTGGGAGGACTGGGACTTTTAGAGGACCGCAGGGCCACCTGCTTCCCCGGATTTGAGGAGAAGCTTGCGGGGGCTGTCTGCACCGGGGAGGGCGTTGTCACCGACGGCCCCGTTACCACCGGAAAGAGCATGGGCTGGTCCCTGGACCTGGGGCTTGAGCTGGTGCGTCTCCTTACAGACGAAGAAACAGCGGAAGCCTTAAAAAAGAAGATCCAGTATGACCGTGTTTAGGGTGCTTTTTTGAAAAATAATACTAGTATTTCTAAAAACAGTATGATATAATGCTAAATTGAAGTGTAACGCCCAGAGTGACGGCGTTTCGATATTGGACGGATATGGAAGCCATGTCCGGTACAGATATATTTAAGGAGGAACCCATACAATGAGTTTACAGGTAGAAAAGTTGGAGAAGAATACGGCGAAGCTTACCATCGAAGTGCCGGCAGAAAAATTTGACGCAGCAGTGAAGAATGCTTACAATAAGAGCAAAAGCAGATTCAATATCCCGGGCTTCAGAAAAGGCAAAGCTCCCTTTGAAATGATCAAAAAGATGTACGGAGCAGGCGTATTCTTTGAAGACGCGGCCAACGAAGTGATCGACGAGAGCTATCCGGACGCTGCGAAGGAAAGCGGACTTGTGATCGTTTCCCGCCCCACTGTGGACGTTACCCAGATCGAAGAGGGGAAGGATTTCATCTACACAGCCGTTGTGGCTGTAAAGCCGGAAGTGACCCTGGGCCAGTATAAGGGCGTAGAGGTACAGAAGGTAAAGGCAGAAGTAACAGACGCAGATATCGACGCAGAGATCAGCAGCGTAAGAAATAAAAACTCCCGTCTGGTGACCGTTGAGGACAGAGCTGTTGAGAACGGCGATCTGGTAACCATCGACTTCGACGGCTATGTGGACGGAAAGAGATTCGACGGCGGAAAGGGCGACGATTATCCTCTGACCATCGGCTCCCACACCTTCATCGATACCTTCGAGGAGCAGCTGATCGGTAAGAACATCGGCGAGGAGTGCGACGTAAACGTGACCTTCCCGGCTGAGTACCACGTAGAGGACTTAAAGAACAAACCGGCTGTATTCAAGGTAAAAGTAAAAGAGATCCAGAAGAGAGAGCTTCCGGAGGTGAACGATGAGTTTGCCAGCGAAGTATCTGATTTCGATACACTGGAAGAGTACAAGAACGATTTAAGAGTAAAACTCCAGGATGAGAAGCAGAAAGCCGCTGACACAGAGATCGAGAACCGTGTTGTGGATAAGGTGGTTGAGAACGCTTCCATGGAGATCGCTGACCAGATGGTTGACGAGGAAGTCAACGGTATGTTAAACGACTATGTTCGCAGACTGGAAAGCCAGGGCATCTCCTTCAAGCAGTACGCAGAGATCACAGGCATGACGGCAGAGAAGATCGGCGAGCAGATGAAGCCCCAGGCTTTAAAGCGGATCCAGACCAGACTGGTTCTGGAGGCTGTTGTAAAGGCTGAGAACATCACTGCCAGCGACGAGGATGTGGAAGCACAGTTCGACAAGATGGCTGAGGCCTACAAGATGGAAAAGGACCAGATCAAGGGTATGTTCGGCGAAGAGCAGATCGCCCAGATGAAGGAAGACCTGGCTGTACAGAACGCCATCACCTTCCTTGTAAAAGAGGCAGCTCTGACCGAATAGTCAGAGGCACCAGGTCAGAATACGCAGGAGAAACGGGGGTTGCTGCAGCTATGCTGTGACAATCCCCTGTCAAATGTTATGAGCAGGAGGAGAGAATATGAGCTTAGTACCTTATGTACTGGAATCCACCAGCAGAGGCGAGCGTTCCTATGACATTTATTCCAGACTTTTAAAAGACAGGATCATCTTCCTGGGAGAAGAGGTCAACGATGTGACCGCCAGTCTTGTGGTGGCGCAGCTTCTGTTCCTGGAGTCGGAAGACCCCAATAAGGATATCAACTTATATATCAACAGCCCCGGCGGTTCCGTTACGGCCGGTATGGCGATCTACGATACGATGAATTATATCAAATGCGACGTGTGCACCACCTGTATCGGAATGGCAGCCAGCATGGGCGCATTCCTGCTTTCCGGCGGCGCCAAGGGAAAACGGTTTGCCCTTCCCAACGCGGAGATCATGATCCATCAGCCCTCCGGCGGTGCCCAGGGCCAGGCTACGGAGATCAACATTGCGGCCGAGCATATTTTAAAGACCAGAAAGAAATTGAACGAGATCCTGGCTGCCAACACTGGAAAGCCCCTGGAGATCATCGAAAGGGATACGGAGCGGGATAATTACATGTCCGCCCAGGAGGCCATGGAATATGGCCTCATCGACCGCGTGATCACCGGACATTAATACGGAAATTTTTAGAATTGAGGTGTGAACATGCCAGTAAGACCTGAAGACAAGATCAGATGTTCCTTCTGCGGAAAGAGTCAGGAACAGGTCAGAAAGATGATCGCAGGCACCGGAAACAACGTATTTATCTGTGACGAGTGTATTGAGCTTTGCAGCGAGATCCTGGAGGAGGAGCTGGGCCCCGAGGGGGAGGAGGCTCCGGACTTTGCGGGGATCAACCTGTTAAAGCCAAAGGAGATCAAGGAATTCCTGGACCAGTATGTGGTGGGACAGGAGGAGGCCAAAAAGGTTCTGTCCGTGGCCGTATACAACCATTATAAGAGGATCACCTCCCAGAAGGAATCCGACATCGAGCTCCAGAAGAGCAATATCCTGATGCTGGGCCCCACAGGCTCCGGAAAGACCTACCTGGCCCAGACTCTGGCAAAGCTCTTAAACGTTCCCTTTGCCATCGCCGACGCCACCACCCTCACTGAGGCGGGATATGTGGGCGAGGACGTGGAGAACATCCTGCTGAAGCTGATCCAGGCGGCAGACAATGACGTGAGCCGGGCGGAATACGGCATCGTCTACATCGACGAGATCGACAAGATCACCAAAAAGAGTGAAAATGTTTCCATTACCAGGGACGTTTCCGGCGAAGGCGTACAGCAGGCGCTTCTTAAGATCCTGGAGGGAACCGTTGCCAATGTTCCTCCCCAGGGCGGAAGGAAGCACCCCCAGCAGGAGCTGATCCCCATTGACACCACCAATATCCTGTTCATCTGCGGCGGCGCCTTTGACGGCCTGGAGCGGATCGTGGAATCCAGGATGGAGGCCAGCACCATCGGCTTCGGCGCCAAGATCGCCGACCGGAAGCACATGGATGTGGGAGCGCTGCTGAAGCAGGCCATGCCCCAGGATCTGACCAAATTCGGCCTGATTCCGGAATTTGTGGGCCGTGTGCCGGTGATGGTATCTCTGGATCTTCTGGACGAGGATGCCCTGGTGAAGATCCTGACAGAGCCCAGAAATGCCATTACCAAGCAGTATCAGAAGCTGTTTGAGCTGGATGACGTGAAGCTGGAGTTTACTCCTGAGGCGGTCCATTCCATCGCCCATATGGCAGTGGAGAGAAAGACCGGGGCCAGGGGACTGCGTTCCATCATGGAGAACGTCATGATGGATATGATGTATGAGATCCCGTCGGATTCCAATGTGGGGATCTGTACGGTGACCAGCGACGCAGTGGAAGGAAAGGGAAAGCCGGAGATCGTTTACCGGGATCTGACGGTTCCCAGAAAGAACCTTTTAGGCAGATCAAAGAAAGACAGTAAAGGCGAGATCGCCTGATAGAGACGGGCTGCTGCAAAGCGAACAGGTTTTACAGCGGCCCATTTTTTCTATATATACAAAAGGAGAATGTTCATGGATGAAAATTTGATGACACTGCCGGCCATTGCGCTCAGAGGGCTGACCGTGCTTCCGGAGATGATCCAGCATTTTGACATCAGCCGGGATAAGTCCATCAGCGCCGTGGAGCATGCCATGGTGGGAGAGCAGAAGGTGTTTCTGGTGACCCAGCGCCAGATCGAGGAGGAGGATCCCGATGCCTCCGGTCTGTTCCAGATCGGCACCATTGCCCGGATCAAGCAGCTGGTAAAGATCCCCGGCGGCCTGGTGCGGGTCATGGTTGAGGGCCTGGAGAGGGCGGAGCTTATCAATCTGGTCCAGGACGACCCGTATCTGGAGGCCGAGGTGGCAGAAGCGCCCCTGAAGGAAGAGAATTTCAGCGATACTGTAAAGGAGGCCATGGCCCGGATCGTCAAGGAGAAGCTGGAGGAATTCGGAAACGGGACGCCCAAGACCGTCAAGGATTTCATGGGCGGCCTCATGGCCATTACGGATCTCAATGAGCTGCTGATCCAGACTGCCGGCCAGTTCCCCTGGGAATATACGGTAAAGCAGGAGCTTTTGGAGTGCGGGTATGTGAGCCATCTGTACGACAGGGTAGTCTATTACCTTATGCGGGAAATTGAGATCCTGAAGATCAAGCGGGATTACCAGGGAAAGGTAAAGGCCAGCATTGATAAAAATCAGAGAGATTATATCTTAAGGGAAGAGCTGAAGGTGATCCAGGAGGAGCTGGGGGAGGAGTATACCGGCTCCGATGCGGACGGATACCTGGAGCAGCTGGAAAAGCTCAGCGCAGATAAAGAGACAAAGGAAAAGATCCGCAAGGAGATCATGCGCTTTAAGGCAATGCCCGGCGGAAGCCAGGAGGCCAACGTACTGCGGACCTATATCGAGACGGTACTGGAGCTTCCCTGGAAAAAGACGTCCCGGGACAATCAGGATATCCGTCACGCGGAAAAGATCCTGGACGAGGACCATTACGGACTGGAAAAGGTCAAGGAGCGGGTCCTGGAATATCTGGCGGTACGGGTCCTGACCAAAAAGGGAACCAGCCCCATTCTCTGTCTGGTGGGTCCGCCGGGAACGGGCAAAACCTCCATTGCCCGGTCTGTGGCAAGGGCTTTAAATAAGAAATACGTCCGCATCAGCCTGGGCGGCGTCCATGACGAGGCGGAGATCCGCGGCCACAGGAAAACGTATGTGGGTTCCATGCCGGGCCGGATCGCCGAGGCCATGCGCCAGGCGGGCGTGGCGAATCCGCTGATGCTTTTAGACGAGATCGATAAGGTATCCGGCGATTACAAGGGAGATGTGGCGTCGGCGCTCCTGGAGGTACTGGATGGAGAGCAGAACGTGAAATTCAGGGATCATTATGTGGAGATCCCCCTGGATCTTTCCGGCGTTCTCTTTATTGCCACAGCCAACACCACCCAGACCATTCCCGGCCCGCTTCTGGACCGTATGGAGGTGATCGAGGTATCCAGCTATACGGAAAATGAAAAATTCCACATTGCTAAGAACTATCTGGTGACCAAGCAGCTGGAGCGGAACGGGCTGGATAAAGGAAAGCTCACCATCAGTGACAAGGCCCTGGAAAAGATCATCCACAATTATACCAGAGAGGCCGGCGTCCGGAACCTGGAGCGGCGGATCGGGGAGATCTGCCGGAAGGCGGCCAGGGAGTTCCTGGAGCGGGACAAGACCTCGGTGCGGGTGACCGAGGCCAACCTGGAAAAATATCTGGGCAAGGAAAAGATCACCTTTGAGGACGCCAACCAGGAGGATCAGGTGGGAATCGTCCGCGGCCTGGCCTGGACCAGCGTGGGAGGAGATACCTTACAGATCGAGGTCAACGTGATGCCGGGAGACGGGAAGCTTCAGATGACGGGCCAGATGGGCGATGTGATGAAGGAATCGGCCCAGATCGCCCTGACCTATGTGCGCTCCGTCAGCGAGGCGTATGAGATCCCCAGGGATTATTTTGAGACCCATGACATGCATCTGCACATCCCCGAGGGAGCCGTACCCAAGGACGGCCCGTCGGCCGGCATCACCATGGCCACAGCCATGCTGTCTGCGGTGACCGGAACAAAGGTCCACGCCAAGGTGGCCATGACCGGAGAGATCACTTTACGGGGCCGGGTGCTGCCCATCGGAGGCTTAAAGGAGAAGACCCTGGCGGCCAGAATGGCTCACATGGAAAAGGTTCTGGTGCCTGCGGGCAACCAGCCGGATATGGCAGAGATCTCCAAAGAGATCACCAAGGGCCTTTCCGTCGTCTATGTAAAGACCATGGAGGACGTGATCCGGGAAGCGTTCGTTTAAGATCGGAGGACAATATGATCATAAGAAATGTAGAGCTGGAGACTGTCTGCGGCGTGACCAGTAAGCTGCCGGAGAATACCCTGCCGGAATTTGCCTTCGCAGGAAAGTCCAATGTGGGCAAATCCTCGCTGATCAACGCGCTGATGAACCGGAAGGCTCTGGCCAGGACGTCGGCCCAGCCTGGAAAGACCCAGACCATCAATTTTTATAACATAAATAAAGAGCTGTATTATGTGGACCTGCCCGGCTACGGCTACGCGAAGGTATCCCAGACGGAAAAGGAAAAATGGGGGAAGATGATCGAAAACTACCTCCATAAGTCCAAAATGCTGAAATGTGTGTTCCTTCTGGTGGACATCCGCCACGAGCCGTCGGCCAATGACAGGACCATGTATGAGTGGGTGGTCTACAACGGCTTCCGTCCGGTGATCATCGCCACAAAGCTGGATAAGATCAACCGGAGCCAGATCCAGAAGCAGGTGAAGCTCATAAGAAACGGACTGGGAATGGAAAAGGACGATGTGATCATCCCGTTTTCCGCCGCTAGCAAGCAGGGGCGGGACGAGATCTGGGCGCTGATCGAAAAGACAGCTGCCGGAGAGGAAAAAGAGCCGGAAGAGTGTGCCGGGGAAAACAGCCGGGCCTGATCTGAAAAAAGAAAAACGGGGGCTGCTGCAAAAAGTGGATTCTGAGCTTCCCCTTTGCAGCAGCCCCCGGAGTCTTTATATACTGTTTTTTCGTTTTATGGCCTGCCGGTATGCATCC
Source organism: uncultured bacterium (assembly GCA_905215775.1). Taxonomy (GTDB): domain Bacteria; phylum Bacillota; class Clostridia; order Lachnospirales; family Lachnospiraceae; genus Alitiscatomonas. The sequence goes on along the minus strand of CAJMRM010000006.1, from coordinate 38,023 downwards.
ATTACCGCCAGTCCCAGGGTGACGGCGGCGGTGGGGACGGTGACCAGAAGAAAAAAATTCCGGCGGATCCGGCGGATCCGTCTGGGCAGGCCGGACTGAGTTTTATGCATGGATGCCTCCTATTCTGACCGCATCAGCGACCGCATGACAAAGGAATAGATCTCCTGGCTCCGCTCCTTCCAGTGGCCGCACATGATCTCCGCCTGGTCCTTGTCGGGAACGGATACATCCAGGCTGATGAGGGCGGATTTGCCTTCCCGTACCTCACAGTGGACAATGTAATCCTGGTTTGTGGATTTATAAAAATCGGAGATGACCCCCACCTCGCTGCGGAGACGGAATTTATTTTCCTTTAAATAAGAATCAATATCAGAAACAATGGCCGGAGAGATATTGGATCCGAAAAAGGACAGGGTATCCTCCCCTTCCCTGGTGATCTCGTAGCGGGAAGAATTGTGGATGGATTCCATTTTCAGAAGGCCGGCTTCCCGCAGCTCGTTCAAAGCCTGCTGCAGAGTAAAATAGGTGGTGTATTCATGGTCCAGGAAAAAATCGGTGAGCTGGGAATTGGTCAGCGGAAAGTTGACGTGGGCCAGCATATAGAGGATCATGAGCTTATAAAGGGTGATCGGATCCGATAACATAGGCTTACTCCTTTGAATCAATAGGGAACTATTCTTATTTTACAGGTTTCTCACGGGGGATTCAAGTCCTTTTTCGCTTTTTGCTCCATTGGGGAGCCATTGGCGGCATCTCCAGGGCCGGAGTCCGAATTTCGTCGAAAATGGTAGTGTATTTGCCTGTAAAGTGTGATATGATAAAATGAAACGATTATGGCGGCCCTGCCCTTCCGGGCCGGCTGCCGATTATGAAAATCCAGGGTGAAATATTATGAGAGAACGGATCAACCGCCTTGCACGAGGGATCGTGGATGCGGAGCTGCCGAAGCTGTTTCTTTCTCCAACGCAGGTGGAGGAAACGCTGGGCAGCAATACCATATACAAACGAGAGCTGTACCTTTCCAGCGAAAATAATCTTTATATCAAGGGGCTGGCCTACTCCACCCATTCCAGGGTAAGGATCGTTTCCGGGTCCTTCGGCGGCCTGAGAAACCATATTGTATATGAGGTGGATACCTCCTGGTGTGAAAGCGGGGATGTGATCCGCGGCACCATCAATCTGGTGACCAACGGCGGGGAGACGGAGATCCCCTTTCTTTTCCGTGTGGAAATGACGCCTTCCATCCGGATCCTCTCCACGCTTCATACGGTGGAGGATTTTGTGGAGCTGGCCCGGAAGGATATGGAGCTGGCCCTGCGGCTTATGGAATACAAGGATTTTACAGACGCGCCCTTCCTCCAGGACCTGCGGGTGCGGGCGGTCTTTGACGGGATCCGGGGCCGCGGGAACCGGCAGAACGCCCTGGAGGAATTTTTCCTGGGCCTGGGAGTGAAGGAACCGGTGGAGCTGACCCTTTCCGCCGCGTCCAAGACGTATAATGATCCGAAAACGGTGGTGAACGACCGGATCACTCTCCAGACGAGCGGCTGGGGCTATTTGTATCTGGAGGTGAAGGCCGATGGGGAGTTCATCGAGCTTTCCAGAAAGACGGTGACCCAGTCTGATTTTACAGACGGCCGTTTTGACCTGGCCTTTAGGATCCATCCGGAGCGGCTGCACCGGGGAAAGAACCTGGGGGCCATCCGGTTTGTAACGGTCCACGGGGATACGGTGGTCCGGATCACGGCCACGGCCGGAGGAGAGCCGGGAGCGGCTGCCAGGGACCGGGAGATCACCAGATCCAGCATTGCCAGATATCTGACGCTCAGGGAGGAGTATGAGAGCGGGAGATCGGATCCGGCAAAGGTATTGACGAAGCTCCAGGGAGAGCTGGACGCCATCCGCGGAGCCTGCGGCAATTCGCTGCTCCACTCCCTGTTCCAGGCGGAAACGTACCTGGATGCAGGACGGCCGGACCAGGCGGCCCTGTGCCTGGACAGCTGCCGGGACCAGATCGCGGCAGAGGAGGAAAGGACCGGGACCCTGTACTGCTTTTACCAGTATCTCCAGTACCGCGTGAGCCCCGATGCGGCAAAAAGAGACGCGGTGTTAAGGCTTCTGAGAAAAAAGCTGGACAGCCGGAAGGGAAGGTTCTATTTACAGCTTCTGCTTTTAAAGATGGAGCCGGAGCTGTTTGAGGAAGGACCGGCCCTTTTCGACAGCTTCAAGACCCAGTACAGGAACGGCTGTCACAGCCCGTTCTTATATATCGAAGCCTGCCGTCTCCTGGAAAAGGACCCGGCCCTTCTTGTGAATATGGATCCCTTTGAGATCCACGCCCTGTATTACGGCGCATCCCATGGAATGGTAGGGGAGACCCTTGCCCTGCGGGCGGCGTCTCTGGTGGCGGGAACAAAGTTTTTCCACCGGCTGTATTACCGGCTTCTGGCGGCCCTTTATGAAAAATACCCGGAGAAGGAGCTCCTGACGGCGGTATGCTGTCTGCTGATCAAGGGAAATATGCGCACAGAGGTCTGCTTCCCCTGGTATGAGAGGGGGATCATGGAGGAGATCAGCCTCACCAGGATCTATGAATATTATCTGTATTCCCTGCCGGCTTCCTATGACCGGATGCTGCCAAAGCAGGTGCTTTTGTACTTTTCTTATGAACACAGCCACATGGACCGCCGCAGCCGTTCGGTGCTCTATGCCAATGTTCTGACGTACTTAAAGCCGAGCGACCGGCTCTATAAGGCATATGAAAGGGACATGGAGAAGTTTGCCATGGAGCAGCTGTTCGAGGGACGGATCGACCGCTTCCTGGCAGTGATCTACCGGCGCATGATCTACCGGGATATCATCGACAGCCAGGTGGCCCGGGTACTCCCTGGGATTTTAAGATCCAACCGGATCTGGTGCCAGGATGCGGCCATGAAATATGTGGTGGTGAGCAGCGCTCTCCTGGATGGAGAGGATGCCTATCCGCTTACCGGCCAGACGGCGTATGTGCCCTTATACTTTGACGACTGTGTGATCATGTTCCAGGATATGTACGGCAACCGGTATATGGACGTGCCCTATACAAAGGAGCCGGTGATGGAGGAACGGGAGCTGGAGGAGCGCTGCTTTGAAATGTTCCCGGATCACCCCATGCTGAAGATGCGGGCCTGTCTTGGGATCATGGAACAGGAGGAAACGGACGGAGACGGGATCCGCATACTCCAGGACGCTCTGGATACCCTGCCGGTGAAGGAGCTGTACCAGCAGAAGATGCTCACCCGGATCATTGCCTATTACAGGGACCTGGGTGCGAATGGAGAAGAGGCCGTGAACGAAGAGGGAGGGGCCTATCTCCTGCGTCTGGATAAGAAGCGGCTGTCCCGGACCGAGCGGATTGGCATCTGCGAAACGCTGATCAGCCGGGATTTTTATAAGGAAGCCTATGGGATGATCCGTGAATTCGGGGAAGAGGGACTGCGGATCCGGCAGCTCCTGAAGCTGTGTACAAAGCTGATCTCACAGAATCTGGCGGAAGAGGATGATCTGCTTTTACATATGGCCCGGAGGATCTTTATGTCGGGGAACGGAGACAGCGTGATCCTGGATTATCTCTGTAAGCACTTTAACGGCGCCAACAGCGATATGTACCGGATCCTGGTACAGGGGGTGCGGGAGCATGCGGAAACCTATGATATGGAGGAGCGGCTGCTGGCCCAGCTTCTGTTTACCGGAAGCGATAAGCACCTGGATACGGTGTTTGACCTTTACGCCGGACGGAAGAAAACCAGCGATACCCTGGTGAAGGCGTATTTTACCATCCGCTGTGTGGATTATTTCTTAAAGGACCAGACGCCGGGCGACCGGGTGTTCGCGTATCTGGAGGGGGCGATCAACGGGAGCGCGGAGATCCGGAAGCTGCCGGAGATCTATCTGATGGCCATGACGAAATATTATGCAGGCCTGCCGTCTTTGGAAAAGGAGCAGCAGCAGGTGTGCCGCCGGTGTATGGCTGTTCTGCTGTCCCAGGGGATGGTGTTTGCGTATTTCAAGGATCTGGCTCCCTATGTGGATCTTCCCGGGGAGCTAGCGGACAAGGAGATCGTGGAATACCACGGCACGCCGGAAAGCCGTCCGGTTCTCATGGTGCGCGTCCTTCCGGATGAAGAGGAGTTCCATGAGGAGGAGCTGAAGCCGGTGTATAAGGGGATCTATGTGCGCCAGAAGCTCCTGTTTGAGGGCGAGGTCATGGAATATACCATCTGTGAGTATGAGGATGGGGAGCCGGTGGAGAAGGCCAGCGGCAGGATCTCCTGCCGGGAAACGGCCTCCGGGGATCGGGGAAACCGTTTCTCTGCCCTCAATACCATGGGACTCTGCCTGGCCATGGAGGACGACCAGAGGCTCGGGGAGGCCATGCTGCGGTACGCGACAGACAGCCAGGCGATGGAAGAATTGTTCCCCCTGGCGGAGTAAGAGGAAAATAAAATGGACAAACTGATAATCGGAATCGACCTGTGCGATACCTATACCCAGGCTGCGGTGGCCGGACGGGACGAGACCTGGACGATCCCGACGGTCATCTGCCGGAAAAAAACGGACGGCGGATGGTACGTGGGAGAGGAAGCGTATAAATATACTCTGATGGGCGAGGGAGTCATCGTGGACAAGCTCTTAAGCCTGGCAGTAAAGGATGGAACCGCTACTATCTCCTCGGTGAAATACCAGGGGGCGGAGCTTTTAAGGATGTATCTGGAGCGGGTGCTGGCCATGATCCGGGCAGAATATCCGGACGTGCCGGTGGCCCGCCTGGTGATCTCCCTAAAAAATATGGAAATGAAGCTGATGGACTGCCTGACGGGCTGTGCAGGATCCCTGGGGATCCCCAGAGACCTGGTCCATATCGCAAGCCATACGGAATGCTTTGTTTATTATGTTCTGAGCCAGAAGCGGGACGTATGGGGCGGCCAGGTGGGGATGTTTTCCCTGTCGGACGAATCTCTCAGGTATTATGAGCTTAAGGTGGTCCGGGGACCGCGGCAGATGACGGCCTGGGCAGAGCATGAGGATCTGGAGGAAGGATTCAGCCTCAATGTGCTGGATTCCCCCTCCGGAGCCAGAATGGCCGATCAGATCCTTTGTGCCTGCGGGGAACGGCTTCTGCAGAAAAAGCTGTATTCTTCCATATTTTTAACGGGAAAGGGCTTTGGAAGGACGGACTGGGCGCCGGAGTTCATGAAGCAGGTGTGCCACCGGAGGCGGGTGTTTGTGGAGCCGGCGCTTTTTGCCCGGGGAGCAGCCCTGAAGGCAGAGGACGGGCTGCAGGAAAGATCCTCATATCCATTTGTATGCCTGTGCGAAGGAAAGCTGAGATCCACAGTGTCTATGGAGGTCATGAAGCGGGATTCCAGGATCCAGATCGCCCTGGCCTCGGCCGGGGAAAGCTGGTATGAGGCCAGAAGCGTCCTGGAAGTGATCCTGGACGGCCAGGAGGACATCGAGCTGGTGATCACCTCTCCACAGGATCCAAAACAGAAACGGCTGGTGAAGATCCCTCTGGAGGGCTTTCCAAAACGGCCGCCAAAGACCACCAGGGTACGGATCGCCGTGGGCTTTCTGGACGAAAGGACCATGGTGGTGAAGATCGTGGATCGGGGCTTTGGAGAGCTGTTCCCGAAGACGGACGCTGAGATCCGCCAGGAGGTGAGAGTATGAGTCTGATCCTTTGCCGGCAGGAACCGGTGGCGTCCCCGTATTTCATTGAGGAGCTGGGGATCCATCTGTATTCCTCCCAGGAACTGAACTATGTGATCTATAATCATCCTCTTCTTGTGATGGAGGATTTTGTAAACGAACGGCTGGCGGCGTTTTTCCGGACGGAGCTTAAAATGCCGTTCCTGGCGGAAAGGATCCAGAAATGGATCCAGAGCCGGGGGGCGTCGGACGAGCTTCTGTTCCTGATCCTCCAGGACTGCGCCTATTATACCCAGCCGGAACAGGCGGCGTACCGCCAGAGGGTGGCTGCCCTGCGGAAGCTGCCGGTCCATGAATATGAAAAGCGGAGGGCCGACTATTTTTACGGCCTGGGCCTTTACGGCAGAGCTATTTCCATATACGAGGGGATCCTAAACGAGGGGGACAAGACCTTATCCCATGAATTTAAGGGGAAGGTCTGGAATAACCTGGGAGCCTGCCACGCCAAGCTGTTCCGTTACCAGAAGGCCATGCACGCCTATGGCTGCGCCTGGAATGAAAAGCCGGAGGCCGGCTGTCTGAAGCGAATGTATTTCCTTACAAAGCTGGAGCCGGAGCTTTCCATGAGGGACCGCTGCCGGGAGCTGCTGGCTTCCCAGGATACGGAGAGCTGGGACCGGGAGCTTCATGAGGCTCTGGCCAGGGCCGGCCAGGCGGGACCGGCAGTACGGCTCCAGGAAATTTTCGACAGGGATCCGGAAAAAAGGCTGGAGGGGGCTTCCCGGGTCCTGAACCAGTGGAAGCTGGAATACAGGAAGATGCTGTAAAATAAGATAAGACCCTTGACAAGGGCAGAAGATTCCACTATATTATTGGATATATGAAAAAAGCTGGGAAAAAGAGGAGTACGTGCCAGGCACCGTCAGAGAGGGCTGTCCGCAGGCTGAAAGGCAGGCCGGGAATGCGGGTACGGAAGGTAGCTTTGGAGCTGAAGCGGCGAGGGGCGTCTGCCTGTCAGCCGTTTCCGGGTGGTTTCCGTTACAGACCGGAAAGATCGCCGCATCCGCGGTGAATAAAGGTGGTAACGCGGTATTTCGCCCTTTGCATTTGCAGAGGGCGTTTTCTTTTAAGGAGAGTTCTATGATTCGTTTAAGGCCCTATAAACCGGGGGACGCCTGGAACCTTTTGGAATGGTGGGAGAACGCCGGTGAGGAAGAATTTTTAATGTGGAGCTGCGGGGAGTTTTCGTATCCCCTGGCCATTGAAGAGCTGGACGGATACTTTGCCAGATGGAGCCTGCAGGAGACCGACGGCTGGCTGATGACGGCTCTGGATGAGAAGGGAACTCCCGTGGGTCATTTCATGGTAAAAAAGGCGGACTATGAGGCTTCGTCGGCCCGGGTGGGCTTTATCGTGACGGATCCGGGTATCCGGGGAAGGGGCCTGGGGAAGGAGCTTGTCTCCCAGATCCTCCGGTATGTATTCCAGGGCCTGGGAATGAAGAAGGCGTCCCTGGCGGTATTTGATAAAAATCCCCGGGCAAAGGCCTGCTATGAGGCGGCCGGCTTTAAAACGGTTTCCCATACGGAGGACTATCTGGAATATAAGGGAACCGTATACGGTGCATATGAAATGGAGGCGTATTCCCATGAGTAAGCCCCAGGGCAGCTGTGAGAGCTGCGCTTTTTACACCTATGACGAGGAGTATGAGTATTACGTCTGTGAGGCAGATCTGGATGAGGACGAGATGTCTGCGTTTTTGCGGGGCTCGGATTTCTCCTGCCCGTTTTACCAGCCCGGAGATGAATACCGGGTGGTAAGAAAACAGATGTAGGAATACAAAAGAGATGGAACATAAAGAGAGGAGCAGTTATGAAAGAACTGGAAAAGACCTATAATCCGGCGGCCATTGAGGACCGTCTGTACCAGAAATGGCTGGACAATAAGTATTTCCATGCCGATGCGGAGAGAGGAAAACGGGAAGGGAAAAAGCCCTTTACCATCGTAATGCCGCCGCCCAATATCACTGGCCAGCTCCATATGGGCCATGCCCTGGACAACACCATGCAGGATATCCTGATCCGCTATAAGCGGATGCAGGGATATGAGGCCCTCTGGCAGCCGGGCACGGACCACGCGGCCATCGCCACAGAGGTCAAGGTCATCGACAAGCTGAAAAAGGAAGGCGTCGATAAGAATGATCTGGGCCGGGAGGGCTTTTTAAAGGAGGCCTGGAAATGGAAGGACGAGTATGGCAGCCGCATCATCCGCCAGCTCCATAAAATGGGCTCCTCCGCCGACTGGGACCGGGAGCGGTTCACCATGGACGAGGGCTGCTCGGATGCCGTTTTAGAGGTGTTCACAAGACTTTACGAAAAGGGCTATATCTATAAGGGATCCAGGATCATCAACTGGTGCCCCGTATGTAAGACATCCATCTCCGACGCGGAGGTAAACCACGAGGAGCAGGACGGCTTCTTCTGGCATATCAACTACCCCATTGTGGGAGAGGAAGGCCGCTTTGTGGAGATCGCCACTACCCGTCCGGAGACCATGCTGGGAGATACGGCTGTGGCTGTGAACCCGGAGGATGAACGGTATAAGGACCTGATCGGAAAAATGTTAAAGCTGCCGTTAACGGACCGGGAGATCCCGGTGGTGGCGGACGAATACGTGGATAAGGAGTTTGGGACTGGCTGCGTAAAGATCACACCGGCCCATGACCCCAATGACTTCGAGGTAGGAAAGCGCCATAACCTGGAAGAGATCTGTATCATGAACGATGACGCGACCATAAGCGCGCCTGGAAAATATTTCGGAATGGACCGCTATGAGGCAAGAAAGGCCATGGTGGAGGATCTGAAGGAGCAGGGCCTTCTGGTGAAGGTGGTTCCCCATTCCCACAACGTAGGCACCCATGACCGCTGCGGCACCACCGTAGAGCCCATGGTAAAGCCCCAGTGGTTTGTACGCATGGATGAAATGGCCAAGCCGGCCATCGAGGCATTAAAAACCGGAAAGCTGAAATTTGTTCCGGAGAGCTTTGGAAAAACGTATCTCCACTGGCTGGAGGGGATCCGCGACTGGTGTATTTCCAGACAGCTCTGGTGGGGACACCGGATCCCGGCTTATTACTGCCAGGAATGCGGCGAGATGGTTGTGGCAAAATCCATGCCGGAAAAATGTCCGAAATGCGGCTGCACCCACTTAAAGCAGGATGAGGATACCCTGGATACCTGGTTTTCCTCTGCCCTCTGGCCCTTCTCTACCCTGGGATGGCCGGAAAAGACTGCGGAAATGGAATATTTCTATCCCACAAACGTTCTGGTGACCGGATACGACATCATCTTCTTCTGGGTGATCCGTATGGTATTCTCCGGCCTGGAGCAGACGGGAGAATGCCCCTTTGATACGGTTCTGATCCACGGACTGGTACGGGATTCCCAGGGACGGAAGATGAGTAAGTCCTTAGGAAATGGAATCGATCCCCTGGAGGTCATCGACAAATACGGCGCCGACGCCCTGCGTATGACCTTAATGACCGGAAACGCGCCGGGCAACGACATGCGCTTCTACTGGGAGCGTGTGGAGGCCAGCAGAAACTTTGCCAATAAGGTATGGAATGCCAGCCGCTTCATCATGATGAACATTGAAAAGGCTCCGGTCCTGGACGCACAGCCGGAGGAGCTGACCATGGCCGACAAGTGGATCCTTTCCAAGGCCAACAGCCTGGTGAAGGAAGTCACTGAAAATATGGACAAGTTCGAGCTGGGCATCGCCCTCCAGAAGGTCTACGACTTTATCTGGGAGGAGTTCTGCGACTGGTACATCGAGATGGTGAAGCCCCGTCTCTGGGACGATCACGACACCACCAAGGCGGCGGCCATCTGGACCCTGCGGACGGTGCTCATGGATTCCTTAAAGCTCCTGCATCCGTTCATGCCCTTCATCACAGAGGAGATCTTCTGCAACCTGCAGGAGGAGGAGCCGTCCATCATGATCTCCTCCTGGCCGGTCTATATGAAGGAGAGGAACTTTGCTTCTGAGGAGCATGCTGTGGAGATCATCAAGGGAGCCGTGCGGGCGATCCGCAACGTGCGTACCTCCATGAACGTGCCCCCCAGCAAAAAGGCCAAGGTATTCGTGGTTTCCGAGGACCAGGGCGTGAGAGAGATCTTTGAGCACAGCAAGGTATTCTTCGGAACCCTGGGCTATGCCAGCGAGGTGGCGATCCAGGCGGATAAGAGCGGTATCGCCGAGGACGCCGTATCCGCAGTGGCTCCCCAGGCGGCCATTTATATGCCTTTTGCAGAGCTGGTGGACATCGAGAAGGAAGTAGAGCGTCTGAAAAAAGAGGAAGAGCGCCTGGCAAAGGAGCTTGCCCGGGTAAACGGAATGTTAAATAACGAGAAATTCGTTTCCAGAGCGCCCCAGGCCAAGATCGACGAGGAGAAGGCGAAGCTTTCTAAATATACCCAGATGATGGATCAGGTAAAAGAGCGTCTGGGCCAGCTTGTAAAATAAAAAGATCCAGGAATTTCCAGGCTGCCGCAGGCTGTCGAAACAGAACGATGGGTTCTGCTTGCAGGCAGTCTGGATTTCTAGTATGATGGGAGGTACAGGCGGTATGAAAAGGGAACACAAAGAAACAGCGGAGCAATACCTGGAACGGATCCCGTCCTTTGCGAAAAAAAAGAGCGGAATGGAAGATGTGAGGGCATTTCTGGAGCTTCTTGGGAGCCCGGACCGGGCAATGAGGATCTTCCACGTGGCCGGGACCAACGGAAAGGGGTCTGTGTGCGCCTTTTTGTCCTCGGCCTTAAGGGAGGCCGGGGTGCGCTCCGGGACCTTTACCTCTCCCCATCTCTCGGATATCCGGGAGCGGTTCCAGGTCCAGGGAGAAATGGTCTCCCGGGAGGATTTTGACCAGGCCTTTGAGACCGTATACGGGGCCGCCCTCCGGTGGACTGCCCAGGGGAAGCCGCACCCCACGTATTTTGAGTTCCTTTTTTATATGGGAATGGTGCTGTTTTCCAGAGCCGGGACAGAGGTTCTGGTGCTGGAGACCGGCATGGGAGGCCTTTACGATGTGACAAACGTGGTGGAAGCTCCCATGGTTTCTGTGATCACGTCGGTGAGCGTTGACCATACGGCCTTCCTGGGCCATACTGTAAGCGAGATCGCGGTACATAAGGCGGGGATCATAAAGCCCGGCTGCCCGGCTGTTTTCGACCGCTCCTGTCCGGAGGCGGAGGCGGTGATCCTTGAAACGGCAGAAAAGAAAGGGAGCCCGGTCTTTTCGGTGGGGGCTGTCCCCTTCCGCCTGGACGGAGAGGAGCTTGTCTTCCAGTGGGAGTATCTGGGAAGGACAGAGGAATTTACCGTGGGCTTTCCGGCTCCCTATCAGGCGGTGAACGCCGCGCTTTCTGTGACCGCGCTTTCCGTGTCCGGGCTTGGCCTTCCGGCTGAGGCCGTCCGCCGGGGGCTGAGGAGCGCCAGATGGCCGGCCAGAATGGAGCGCCTGCTTCCCGGGGTCTATCTGGACGGAGCCCACAATGAGGACGGGATCCGCGCTTTTCTGGAGGCGGCCTGCCTCTTAAAGCGGGAGCAGAGACCGGAGACCACCAGGCTTTTATTTGCTGTGGCGGCGGACAAGGAATACGGCCGGATGCTGGAAGAGATCGGCCGGCAGCTTCAGCCGGACGAATGCTATCTGACGGCAGCGGATACCTCCAGGGCCCTTTCCGTGGAGGAGCTTTTCCAGGCTGCCCGGGAGAGACTGCCGGAAGCTGCCAGGCTCCGCTGCTTTGAAACTACGAAAAAAGCCTTTGAGGCCCTGCTGTCGGAACGGACCGGCGGGGATCTTTCGTTTATTGCGGGATCCCTTTATCTGGCCGGAGAGATCCGGGCGATGGCGGAGACCCGGATGGAGGAAGAACGATGATCGATTTTGAGGAAGAGATCCAAAGGTTTAAGCCCAGCCTTGAAGTGGAGGCAGTCAGCGACGCCATCGTAAAGAGCGATCTGACGGACATGGCAGACATCATGATGGAGATCATGAAGGAGATAAAGGAAAAATAATTTATGGACTATTTGCAGAAGATCCAGTTTGCGGCCAACAGCTATTATAACCGTGGCCTGGAAATGGCGAAGGAAAGGGATCTTTCCGGGGCCGCGCTGTATTTAAAAAGAGCGCTGCAGTTCAACAAATATCATACGGACGCCAGGAATCTTCTGGGGCTGATCTTTTATGAGATGGGGGAGACCTCCGACGCGCTGACCCAGTGGGTCATCAGCATTAACCTCCAGCCGGAGAAAAACCTGGCGGACCATTATCTGGACGAGGTGCAGAGAAAGCCTGGGCAGCTGGAGATCGCCAGCCAGACCATAAAAAAGTATAACCAGGCGCTGTTCCACGCCCAGGGCGGCAGCGACGACCTGGCGGTTCTGCAGCTGAAGCGGATCGTGGAGGAAAAGCCGAATTTTGTAAAGGCCCACCTGCTCCTGGCCCTTCTTTATATGGAGCACGGGGATTATACAAAGGCGGGGAAATCCCTTTTTAAGGTCTTACAGATCGATAAGACCAACCAGAAGGCCCAGCGGTATATGGAATATGTGAAGTCCAGGACTGGCAAGGCTGACGTGGAAAAGCGGAAGATGAAAAACGCCTTTTCCCACCGGGAGATGCAGGATGACGATGTGATCCTGCCGCCCACCTACAAGGAAAATACCGGATGGCAGTCCATCATCAACATTGCCATCGGCCTGGTCCTGGGAGCGGTGCTGGTGGTGTTCATGGTGATGCCGGCCAGAGAGCGGTCGCTGAATTACGAGCATAACCAGGAGATGCGCGCCTACGCCGATAAGCTGAACCTGGCCAACCAGAAGGCCGACAGCCTCCAGGAGGAGGCGGACCAGTACCGCCAGGAAAAGGAGGCGGCAGAGGAAAATCTCAACAGCCTCATGGGCGACTCAGACAGCACGCTGTCCCAGTACGGGACCATGGTGCAGATCGTAAACGCCTGGCGGAAGGGAGACATCCAGACGGCAGTGGGGCTTTATATTGGCCTGGACCAGAGCAAGATCACCGATGAGAGCATGGCCGGCGTCCTGGGAGAGCTCCAGGCAGAAATGAATGCCAGCGCACCGGCGGTCCTGGAGAGTCTGGGAGCCCAGAGCACGGCGGCCGGGGATTATGATACGGCCCTTCACTACTACGAAAAATACATGGAGATCAACGATAAGAATCCCCAGATCATCTTCAACATGGCCATGATCTATAAGACAAAGGGCGATGAGGAGACGGCGGACCAGCTGTTCGGCCAGGTGATCATGAACTTTGCAGACTCTCCGCTGGCGGAAACTGCCAGGGCGGAGCGGGGATATTAGCGGGAGCAGGCCGTGAGCCTGAATGAAAAGACCTTACAGAAGAAAAGCTGCAGGGTCTTTTTTATGTTGCGGCAAAGAAGGGCCTGGGCCATAAAAATATTCTGCGGGGATCGTCATGGGGCAGAAGAGCGCACAAACGGGGAAGCGGTCTGCCGCAGGCGGAGAGGTCCGTAAGCGGACTTTGTTTTATCTGAAAGGAGATGCATTATGGAACCATCGTTCATGTATGAGGCCAAGGGACAGACTCTGGTGATCCGTCTGCCCAGGGAGCTGGACCATCACAACTGCAGGAACTTGAAATATGAGACAGACCTGCTCATGGCAGAAAATTATATTTCAAGGATCCTTTTTGATTTCACGGGGACGGAGTTCATGGACAGCTCCGGAATCGGGATACTCTTAAACCGGTATAAGGAAATGAAGGCCAGCGGAGGGAGGGCCGGTCTTTACGGGGCTGGGCCCCAGGTGCTGCGGGTGCTGAAGATCGCCGGGATCCCGGCGCTGATGGAGATCTACGATTCAGAGGAGGAGGCGTTTGGCGGTCAGGGGGTGAAAAAGCCATGAGAAACAGAAATGTCGTAACCATAAAAATGGACAGTGTGTCAGAAAACGAAGAGTTTGCCCGGGTAACGGCGGCCGTGTTCTTAAGCCGGATGGATCCGACCCTGGAGGAGCTGGAGGATGTGAAGACGGCGGTATCGGAGGCGGTGACCAATGCGGTGATCCACGGCTACCAGGGGGGAAAGGGGATCATTACCCTGGAGCTGTCGGCAGAAGAGGACGTACTGACGGTATTGGTCCAGGACCAGGGCGTGGGGATCCGGGATGTGGCAAAGGCCATGGAGCCCATGTACACCACAGCGCCGGACGGGGAGCGGTCCGGCATGGGCTTTTCCTTTATGGAGGCCTTTATGGATCAGGTGGAGGTGGTGTCCGCCCCGGGCTCCGGCACCACGGTGACCATGAGAAAGAAAATCGGCAGGTGACGCGGATGACAGACACCATGGAGTATATCAGACGGGCACACCAGGGAGATAAGGAAGCCAGGGATGCGCTGGTGACAGAGAACATGGGGCTGATCTGGAGCATCGTCCGGAGGTTTTCCGGCCGCGGCTATGAGCTGGAGGATCTGTTCCAGATCGGGAGCATCGGGCTCATGAAGGCCATTGACAAGTTTGATCTGTCCATGGACGTGAAGCTCTCCACCTACGCGGTCCCCATGATCACCGGGGAGATCCGGCGGTTTCTTCGGGACGACGGGATGATCAAGGTGAGCCGCCCCTTAAAGGAGCTGGCCGCCAGGACCGGGGCAGCCAGGGAACGGCTGGAGTTTTCCCTGGGCAGAGAGCCCACCATCGAGGAGCTGGCGAGGGAGGTGGGAGCCAGCCGCGAGGAGGTGGCGGCGTCCCTGGAGGCGGGAGCGGAGGTGGAATCCATTTACCGGCCGATGGGCCGCGACGATGAGAACGGCGGCTGCCTCATGGACCGGATCGCAGAAAAAAATTCAGAAAATGACCGTGTGTTAAACCGTATGGTCCTGACGGAGCTTTTAAAGGATCTGGGAGAGCAGGAGCAGCAGATCATCTTAAAGCGGTATTTTGAAAATAAGACCCAGACGGTCATTGCATCGGAGCTGGGGATTTCCCAGGTGCAGGTCTCCAGGCTGGAAAAACGGATCCTGAGACAGCTGAGGGAGCGGATGATGGAATAAAAAAACAGAGTCTGCGCATACTAGGGATAAAAGGAAAGAAGGAGAGACCAATGAAACACGGACTTCAGATTTTTGCATCGGCAATGTTTTTTGCGGCCATTATATTGATGGTCTGGTATATGATCTGCGGGATGCAGGGAGCGGAGGAGGGACCGGAGGGAACTCTGGTATTCCACGAAGACGGGAAGCTGGTGGAGCTTTGAGCGATACGGTCTATATAAAGCTTTCCCAGAGCACGGAGGTGTATGAGCCGGAGGTAAGGATAAAGGATATCGCCCGGGTCCACTGCCAGAATCGGTCAGTGGAGGCCAGGATCAGGTCCATTAAGGTCACAACCTTTAAGGACCGGGACCGGGAGGGCTCTTATGTGGGGAGCGTCATGGACCTTCTGGAGGAACTGGAAGGGACAGGCTCCTCCATCCAGGTGAGCAGCGTCGGGGAAACGGACTTTGTCGTTTTATATAAGCCCCGCATAAAAAGAAGGGCGGTATTCCAATGGCTGAAAACGTCCTTTGTATCAGCGGTTTCCTTCTGCGGGGCAGCCTTTGCCATTATGACCTTTAATAACGACGCCAACGTCACCGACGTGTTCGGGAATCTGTACCGGCTTATTATGGGAACGGAGCCCCAGGGGATCACCCTTCTGGAGATCTCTTATTCGGCAGGGCTCTCGCTGGGAATCCTGGTGTTTTTCAACCACTTTGCCTCCTGGAAGATCACGGTGGACCCAACGCCCATTGAGGTGGAGATGCGTCTTTATGAGGAAAACCTGGACAAGACGCTGATCCAGAATGCCGGGAGAAGGGAGGCGCAGACCGATGTACGGTAGGCTGGCGCTTTTTTTCATCGGTCTCAGCTCCGGAGGCGTCATCGCCGCAGGGATCTTTGCCTTTCTGGCCATCATCGGCGTGTTTCCGCGGCTCATGGGAGCGACGCATACAAAAGGTCATGTGATCCTTTATGAGACCATGCTGATCCTGGGAGGAACGGCTGGAAACCTGATGGATCTGTTCCAGTGGCCCCTGGCGGGAGCCGGGACGTTTTTCCTGGCTCTGTGGGGGCTTGCCTCCGGAGTGTTCGTGGGGTGCCTGGTGATGTCGCTGGCAGAGACCTTAAAGGCCCTTCCGGTGCTGGGCCGGCGCCTGCGGCTTTCGGTGGGGATCCAATATCTGATCCTTTCCATTGCCGCCGGGAAATTCGCGGGGGCCATGGTCTATTTTTCCAGAGGATTTGGAGGTAACTGATGGAGATCGAGAAAAAAGAATACGGAACGTATGTAAAGGAGGTCACGCCGGTCCACAGCACGGTAAAAAATATGCTGAGGGCATTTCTGGCGGGAGGAGCGATTTGTGCGGCGGGCCAGGCATGTCTGGGCTTTTACGGCTCCATGGGAATGGAAAAGGAGACGGCCGCGGCCTGGACCACCTTAACGCTCATCGCTGCCAGCGTGGTCCTGACGGGGCTTAACCTTTATCAGAGGATCGTGAAGTTCGCAGGCGCGGGAGCCCTGGTTCCCATCACAGGCTTTGCCAATTCCGTGGCGGCCGCAGCCATTGAATACCGGTCGGAGGGCCATGTGTTCGGCATCGGCTGCAAGATCTTTACCATCGCCGGGCCGGTGATCCTGTATGGGATCTTTGCCAGCTGGGCGCTGGGACTGGCATACTGGATCGGAGGGGCCATGGGGATCCTTCCGCTCTGATCCGGATACGGAAG
This sequence comes from uncultured bacterium, assembly GCA_905215775.1. GTDB lineage: Bacteria > Bacillota > Clostridia > Lachnospirales > Lachnospiraceae > Alitiscatomonas. Next base: position 21,516 of record CAJMRM010000006.1, on the reverse strand, counting down.
CTGGAAAACAGGATGCTGCAAAGGCAGGCGTTGGAGCCGCTTTTACAGTATCCTTTTTTATTTTGTGGAAAATGTAAAAAAATATAGAATTTACTTGGTTTATTTGTCTGTTTTTGCTATATTGATGGAGTGGAGAAAGATTATTTGAATAAAAAATTTGAAATGTATAAATCTTTTGAATTATAATAAAATGCATTGTGTCGCGGCATGCAAATAAAATGAAAAAGAGAAGGAGAACAAGTATGAGGAAAAAACAGATGCGCAGACTTGCGTCTGCTCTGGCACTGACAATGGCAGCAGGTTTATTTACAGGCTGCGGAAGCCCTGCTCCCAAGGAGAGCGAAAGCGCCTCTGCCGAGACGGAGAAAACGGAAGCCGGAGCGTCCCAGGAAGCTGGAAAGGCTGAGAACAGCAGCGCCGCTGTGAAGGATACGCTGATCATCGCTACGGCCAACGAAGCTCCCAGTATGACCACACATCTTCATAATGCAACGGCGGGAGACTATCTGAATACCATGACCCATGACCGCCTGTTCTCCACGGGAGACGATCTTTCTCCCCAGCCGTCCCTGTGCGAAAGCTATGAGATCGTAAGCGATACGGAATGGCTGTTCCATTTAAGAAAAGGCGTAAAGTTCCACAATGGCCAGGAAATGAAGGCCAGAGACGTGAAGGCGTCCCTGGATCTCTGTAAGGAATCCCCTCAGGTTTCCCAGTACGGGCAGTCCACCGGTACAGTGGAGATCGTGGACGACTATACGGTCAAGATCACCACGGACGGCCCCCAGTCCGGTCTCCTTTATGACCTCTGCCACCATGGAAACGCGGTCCTGCCGGCAGACCTGATCGAGAGCGGCCATGACTTCAATAAAGAGCCCATCGGAACCGGTCCATATAAGCTGGTGGAATGGAAAAAGGGCGAGAGCATCGAATACGAGGCCTTTGAGGATTACTGGGGCGGCGCAGCTCCCATCAAGCATGTGATCTGGAAGGTGATCCCGGAGGGCTCCTCCCGTACCATGGCGCTGGAAACAGGAGAAGTGGATCTGGTGGTAGACGTGGAGACCACAGATCTTACCCGTCTTACAGAGGATCCGAGCCTGGAGGTGTTCAACGAGGCCGGAACCACCCATCAGTGGATGATGATCAACAATGAGATCGCTCCCTTTAATAACGCAGATTTCAGAAGGGCCATCGCCTCTGCGATCGATAAAGAGGCTGTGATCCAGGTATCCTTACAGGGAACCGGAAGCGTCAGCGATTTCATGCTCCCAGGCTGCTTCAACGGCGTAACCGATACGGGAGCCATGACCTATGATGTGGAAAAGGCAAAGGAATATCTTGCCGCTTCGGGTCTGGATCCGGCTGACTGCGGCTTTGCGATCATCTGTTCTGACGATATGAAGCTCCGCCAGGGCCAGGTAATCCAGAGCTGTCTGAAGGAAAATCTGGGGATCGAAACGACCCTGGAGTCCATGGACCTTGCCACCTATCTGGATGTGACCGCAACGGGAGATTATCAGGCAGCCATCGGAAACTACACAGCATCTTCCGTACTGGCATACTCCCAGGGTGTTTACCACTCCATGTCCATCAACGGCTCCAATAAGACCAGGCTGAACGATCCGGAGATCGATGCCCTGATCGAAAAGGTACAGACAACGCTGGATCCGGAGGAGAACGAGAAGGCGGTCACAGAGCTGAGCAACGCAGTCAATGAGCTTTGCCCGCAGGCGCCCCTGTTCGTAAGAAACAATATCCGCGCGTATAAGAAAGGGCTGAAGGGCTTCAATATCAACGCGGCGGGATCTACATATTATCACAAAATGAGCTGGGAATAGGAACGTTCCTAATACAGCCGGATAAAAGAGCCAGCCTTGGGGTGTCCTCCTTGCGGAGGAGACCTCAGGGCTTTTTTATACAGCTTTTGATCAGAAGATATATTTTGTACCAACGATGCTCTTCGGCTCTGCTGGGACATAATTTCCATGAAAGCCGGGAATACTGGAGGATAAAGAATCGAAACGGAAAGGCGATGGGAATATGGGAACGAGTAAAAGAGGAAGAGCCAGTCTGTTATATGAGGATCCTCCGCTGGTCCTTTCCGCCGCTTCGGTGGTGGGAAAAAAAGAGGGAGAGGGGCCGCTGGGGGAATATTTTGACCGGATCGAGATGGATTCCATGCTGGGAAAGCGGACCTGGGAGGAGGCGGAAAGCGAGCTCCAGACCAGGACGGCCCGGCTGGCCATCGAAAAAAGCGGGCTGGAGAAGGAGGCGGTCCGGTATTATTTTGGAGGCGATCTTCTGGCCCAGCTGATCGCCACCTCCTTCGGGAGCATGGACCTGGAATTTCCCATGTTCGGGCTTTACGGCGCCTGTTCCACCATGGGAGAGGGGCTGCAGCTGGGCTCCATGACAGTGGCCGGGGATTTTGCCGATCAGGTTCTGGTGACGGCCTCCAGCCATTTTGCGTCGGCGGAAAAGCAGTTCCGGTTTCCGCTGGAATATGGGAACCAGCGCCCGTTTTCAGCCACCTGGACGGTCACTGGCTGCGGGGCTGTGATCCTTGGAAAAAGAGGCGGGGGGAAGAGTCCTCTGGCCCGGGTGGCCGGGATCACCACCGGAAAGATCGTGGATATGGATTTTAAGGACTCCATGAATATGGGGGCAGCCATGGCCATGGCCGCCCTGGATACCATTGTCACTAATTTCAGGGATCTGGGAGTGGATGAGGCATATTATGACAGGATCATCACCGGAGATCTGGGAGCGGTGGGGCGCAGGCTGCTGCTGGATTATCTGTTAAAGGCCGGTCATGACATTGAAAGCCGGTATATGGACTGCGGGATCGAGATCTTTGACGAAAATACCCAGGATACCCATGCCGGCGGAAGCGGCTGCGGTTGTTCTGCGGCGGTCCTCTGTGGCTATATCCTTCCTAAGCTTCAGCGGGGGGAGTGGAAGAGAGTCCTTTTTATACCCACAGGAGCGCTGCTTTCCACGGTCAGCTTTAATGAAGGAAGAAGTGTTCCGGGCATTGCCCACGGGGTGATCCTGGAGAGGCCGGAGTGACCGGAAAGCAAAGAAAACAATAGGAAAGGCGGATGTAAAATGGAATATATGCGGGCGTTTCTGACAGGAGGACTGATCTGTGCGGCAGTTCAGCTTCTGCTGGACCGGACGAAGCTGATGCCGGGAAGGATCATGGTGCTTCTGGTGGTCACCGGAGCTGTCCTGGGCTTTCTGGGAATTTATGAGCCCTTTGCCCAATGGGCCGGGGCTGGAGCCACAGTACCTCTGACTGGATTTGGGAATACATTATGGAAGGGAATCGCAAAGGCCATGGGCGAGGACGGAATCCTGGGAATCTTTAAAGGCGGATTTACGGCCAGCGCTGTGGGGATCTCCGGAGCCCTGGTATTTGGCTATCTGGGATCCCTGGTGTTCCGGCCGAAGATGAAGGGATGAAAAGGGCGGCTTTACAGCCGCCCGGCCCGGTCTTCAATATTCTGCTGGAAATTGATGACCGTGTGCTCATACTCAGAATTCATAAACGGAGAAGTGATGAGGAAATCGGCGGTGGCCTTGTTATTGGCGATGGGGATGTCGTAGACCTGGGCGATCCTAAGGAGCGCCTTGACATCCGGATCGTGGGGCTGGGCGGTCAGCGGATCGGAGAAAAAGACCACAAAGTCCACGCGGCCTTCCACGATCTTTGCACCGATCTGCTGGTCGCCGCCCAGGGGGCCGCTGTTATAGCCTTTGACCGGAAGTCCGGTGGCATCGGTGACCATCCGGGCCGTGGTTCCGGTTCCGCAGAGGAAATGGTGCTTTAAGATTTCCTTGTGGGCGCTGCACCAGTCGATGAGCTCATGTTTTTTGCTGTCATGGGCAATAAGAGCAATGTTTTTCTGCTTTCCAATGGTAAGTGTCAGATAATCCATAATTGTTTCCTCCTTTGGGCTAATAATGCCATAAAAAGTAAAAGATGTCAATGAATCGCTGAGGCCGGAATGGATTTTAGGGAGGAAACAGCGGGAAGGGGTTGACTTTTCCAGAAGATGCGGCTAATATATAAAACAGCAGTTAAATCTTTAAAAGGCATGGAAGGTGTACAGGGCGCCTGTTTTCCGACAGAGAAGGGATGTCATCGGCTGGAAGCATCCCAGGTTCAGACAGGAAGGCCTAATTTCCCACCGGAGCTGCATGGCTGAAACGGATAAGGGCCGCAAGTAGGCTATGACGTGGTTCACGCGTTAGGTGAAGAGGAAAGTGTCTGCCAGAGGCAGGAATTAGGGTGGTACCGCGGAATTTTCGTCCCTGATACGTTTAAGGAAAACGTATCGGGGATTTTTTATTGCCATAAGGCCATCCGTCCGGCGGCAGCAGGATCTCCCATGGGAAACGCCATGGGCCGGGCCCTGCTGCTGGATACAGGGTCCCATCGGCGGGATTTCATGTACCGGAGGCAGAGAAAAGAATGTTGGAAATTTCCTTGAAGAATTGAAAAACTGAAATGGAGGAGCATATGAAAGAACAGTTAGAGAAGATCAAATCGGAGGCGCTGGCAAAAATTGACGCCTCAGACGCTCTGGAAAAGTTAAATGAGATCCGGGTGGCATACCTGGGAAAAAAAGGTGAGCTGACCACCGTGTTAAAGAGCATGAAGGATGTGGCTCCGGAAGAGAGGCCCAAGGTGGGCCAGATGGTCAACGAGGTACGCGCCCTCATTGAGGAGCGGCTGGAGGAAACGAAAGCAGCCCTGGCAAAAAAGGCCCGGGAGGAGCAGATGAAGCGGGAAGTGATCGATGTAACGCTTCCGGCAAAGAAGGCCAACACAGGCCATAAGCATCCCAACACCATCGCTCTGGAGGAAGTGGAGCGGATCTTCGTGGGCATGGGCTACGAGGTGGTGGAAGGACCGGAGGTAGAATATGACCTGTACAACTTCGAGAAGCTGAACATCCCCAAGGGACATCCGGCCCGGGACGAGCAGGATACCTTCTATATTAATGACAGCATCCTTTTGAGAAGCCAGACCTCTCCGGTACAGGCCAGGGTCATGGAAAAGCAGAAGCCGCCGATCCGAATGATCGCTCCGGGACGTGTATTCCGTTCCGATGAGGTGGATGCCACCCACTCTCCCTCCTTCCATCAGATCGAGGGCCTGGTGATCGATAAGCACATCACTTTTGCCGACCTTAAGGGAACCCTGGCAGAGTTTGCCAAGGAGCTGTTTGGGGAGGATACCAAAGTAAAATTCCGTCCCCACCATTTCCCGTTCACAGAGCCCAGCGCTGAGGTGGATGTAAGCTGCTTCAAATGCGGCGGCAAGGGCTGCCGGTTCTGTAAGGGCTCCGGCTGGATCGAGATCTTAGGCTGCGGTATGGTACACCCCCACGTCCTGGAAATGTGCGGCATCGATCCGGAGGAATATACAGGCTTTGCCTTCGGCGTAGGCTTAGAGCGTATCGCCCTGTTAAAATACGAGATCGACGACATGCGCCTCCTCTACGAAAACGACATAAGATTCCTGAAACAATTTTAATTCCGACAAGCCGTGCGGTTCCAGAATCGCGATCCCGGAAGCGGAATGCTTGCATTCCGGCTACCGGGAGAGTGATTCTGGAACCATGGGGCGCCCGCCCCAAACGAGGAGCACAAAGTGCTCCGAGTATGCACGGCGTCCCTCGACGGAATAAAGCGGAATCCATACATTCCAGCCCCCATAAACCGCCCTGCGCACACCTGCGCCGCGAAGCGCCCCAGGTGTGCCGCAAAGCATCGATTACACAACCACAGATAGGAGAAAAACAGATTATGAATACATCCTTATCCTGGATAAAAGCATATGTTCCAGACCTGGACGTAACAGCCCAGGAATACACCGACGCCATGACCCTGACCGGAACCAAGGTAGAGGGCTTCGAGCGTCTTGACAAAAACCTGGAGAAGATCGTAGTAGGCGAGGTCCTTTCCATCGACCGCCATCCCGACGCCGACAAGCTGGTGATCTGCCAGGTGAACGTGGGAGATGAGACCCTCCAGATCGTCACCGGCGCTCCCAACGTCCATGTGGGCGATAAGGTCCCGGTGGTCTTAGACGGCGGAAAGGTAGCCGGCGGCCACGACGGCGGCCCCCTTCCCGAGGACGGGATCACCATCAAGGCAGGAAAGCTGCGCGGCGTGGATTCCTACGGTATGATGTGCTCCATAGAGGAGCTGGGCTCTGACCGGAACATGTATCCGGACGCACCGGAAAGCGGCCTCTACATTCTTCCGGCAGACGCGGTTCCCGGAGAGGACGCGGTTGCCCTTTTAGGCCTCCGCGACACCGTGTTCGAGTATGAGATCACCTCCAACCGCGTGGACTGTTACAGCGTCCTGGGCATTGCCAGAGAGGCGGCAGCCACCTTCGGAAAGGAATTCAAGGCTCCGGTGATCACAAAGACCGGAAACAGAGAGGATATCAACGATTACTTAAAGGTAACCGTAGAAAATACAGACCTCTGCAAACGCTATTGCGCCAGAATGGTGAAGAACATCCATCTGTCTCCGTCTCCCAAGTGGCTCCAGCACCGTCTGGCGGCCTCCGGCATCCGCCCCATCAACAACATTGTGGATATCACGAATTACATTATGGAAGAGTACGGCCAGCCCATGCATGCCTTCGATTACGACCTGCTGGCCGGCCATGAGATCGTTGTGAAATGCGCCAAGGACGGAGACGTGTTCCAGACCCTGGACGGACAGGAGAGAAAGCTGGATCATACGGTGCTCATGATCAATGATGCAGAGAAGGAAGTGGGGATCGCCGGTATCATGGGCGGTGAAAATTCCAAGATCACCGATGATGTGAAGACCATGGTATTCGAGTGCGCCACCTTTGACGGCACCAATATCCGCCTTTCCGCAAAAAAGGTGGGCTTAAGGACCGACGCTTCCGGAAAGTATGAAAAGGGACTGGATCCCAACACCGCCGAGGAGGCCGTAAACCGCGCATGCCAGCTGATCGAGGAGCTGGGAGCCGGAGAAGTAGTGGGAGGCATGATCGACGTATATCCGGTAAAGGCAGAGGAATCCAGAGTGAAGTTCCAGCCCGAGAAGATCAACGCCCTTTTAGGCACCAATATCGCACCGGAGACCATGCTCCAGTACATGGAAAAGATCGAGCTGCGGTACGATCCCGAAACAAATGAGATCGTGGCTCCCACATGGAGACAGGATATCCACTGCATGGCAGACCTGGCAGAGGAGGTGGCCAGATTCTATGGCTACGACAAGATCGGAACCACCCTCCCCACCGGTGAGGCCACCACAGGAAAGCTTTCCTACAAGCTGCGGGTGGAGCAGATCGCCAGGAATGTGGCGGAGTTCTGCGGCTTCTCCGAGGGCATGACCTACTCCTTTGAGAGTCCGAAGGTATTCGATAAATTAAATATTCCGGCAGAGGCCGCCGCAAGACAGACTGTGGTGATCTCTAACCCCCTGGGCGAGGACTTCAGCGTCATGAGGACGCTGCCCCTCCACGGCATGTTAAACTCCTTATCCACCAACTACAACCGGAGAAATAAAAACGTCCGCCTGTATGAGCTTGCCAATGTATACCTTCCCAAGAGCCTGCCTCTGACAGAGCTTCCTGACGAGCGGATGCAGTTTACCCTGGGCATGTACGGAGACGGCGATTTCTTCACTATGAAGGGCGTGGTGGAGGAATTCTTTGATAAGGCCGGAATGGACGGACGCGTATCCTACGATCCGGCTGCGGGAAAGCCCTTCCTCCATCCGGGCAGACAGGCCGCCATCCTTTATGAGGGCGATCTGGTTGGATACCTGGGAGAGGTACATCCCGATGTGCTGGACAACTATAAGATCGGAGAAAAGGCGTATGTGGCAGTTTTGGATATGCCGGCTGTGACACCCCATACCTCCTTTGACCGCAAATACACCGGCATCGCTAAATATCCGGCAGTGAGCCGTGACCTGAGCATGGTGGTTCCCAAGAATATCCTGGTGGGCCAGATTGAGGAAATGATCGTCCAGAGAGGCGGAAAGATCCTGGAGAGCTACAACCTGTTCGATATTTACGAGGGCTCCCAGATCCTGGAGGGCTATAAGTCCGTGGCCTATTCCATCACCTTCCGGGCCAAGGACCACACCCTGGAGGAAAAGGAGATCAACGGCGCCATGAATAAGATCTTAAATGGATTAAAATCCATGGGCATTGAGCTCCGCGCATAAGACAGGATAAAAATGGCTATCCTTACAGTAACCAAACGCTGTAAGGAGGCCATTTTTTTATGGATATGGATTATGAGATCGTAAAGGTAAGAGGAAGGGAGATCCTGGATTCCCGGGGCAACCCCACGGTGGAAGCAGAGGTGGAGCTGGAATGCGGGGCTGTGGGAAGGGCGTCCGTACCCTCCGGCGCGTCCACAGGAAGCCATGAGGCCAGGGAGCTTAGGGACGGCGGCGGCCGGTATCTGGGGAAGGGCGTGAAAAAAGCGGTGGATCATGTAAACCGTGAACTGGCAGAAGCGGTGCTCTTTGAAAATGTCCTGGACCAGGGCCGCATTGACCGCCTTTTAAGGGAGGCCGACGGCAGCGAAAGCAAGGAACGTCTGGGGGCCAATGCCATTCTGGCCGTATCCCTGGCATCAGCCAGAGCGGCGGCCAGCGCCTTAAGGCTTCCCCTCTACCGGTATCTGGGCGGGGTCAGCGGCCGGGAGCTGCCGGTTCCCATGATGAATATTTTAAACGGCGGCCGGCATGCAGATAATACGGTGGATCTTCAGGAGTTTATGATCATGCCGGCAGGAGCGTCCTGCTTTTCGGAAGGACTCCGCATGGGGGCGGAGGTCTATCATACGCTGAAGCGGCTTTTGAGGGATAAGGGCTATTCCACGGCCGTGGGAGATGAGGGCGGCTTTGCCCCGGATCTGAAGGATTCCAGGGAGGCCCTGGAGCTTTTGGTGCGGGCTGTCCGGGAGGCCGGATACGAACCGGGCACGGATGTGAGGATCGCCATCGACGCAGCGGCCAGCGAGCTTTATAATGAAGAAACGGGCCGATATGATTTCCCCGGAGAAAGCTCCATGACCGGAATTCCTGTTTCCAGGTCTGCGGAGGAGATGGTGGAGTATTTCCGCAGCCTGGCCGACGGTTTTCCTGTATGCTCCATCGAGGATGGCCTCCATGAGGAGGACTGGGAGGGCTGGAAGCTTCTTACCAGGACCCTGGGCCACCGGATCCAGCTGGTGGGGGACGATCTGTTCGTCACCAACGAAGCGCGGCTTTTAAAGGGAATCCGGTCCGGAGCCGGAAACGCCATCCTGGTAAAGGTCAACCAGATCGGCACCTTAAGCGAAAGCCTGGCAGCCATCGGGACGGCAAAGAAGGCCGGCTTCGGTACTGTGATCTCCCACCGGTCCGGGGAAACAGAGGACAGCTTCATTGCAGATCTGTCGGTGGCAGTCTGCGCAGGACAGATCAAGACCGGCGCGCCCTGCCGGTCTGAAAGGACGGCCAAATACAATCAGCTCTTGAGGATCGAGGAGGAGCTGGAAGGAAATTTCCAGAAATAACGGTTGTTTTTTAGGGCATCCTATGATATGATAGACATGCTTGTAAACAGGAGGTGTAAGTGTGCTGAGAATCATTCTGACAATCGTATTTGTTTTATTATGTATTGCAATGACTGTGATCGTACTGATGCAGGAAGGGAAGTCCGCAGGACTTGGCGCCATCAGCGGTGCAGCGGAGACGTACTGGGGCAAAAATAAAGGACGCTCCATGGAAGGAAAGCTGGAAAAATTTACAAAGCTTGCGGCAGTCCTGATCTTTATCCTGGCTCTGGTATTAAACTTAAAGGTATTTTAAGACGATGAACACTCTTGCAGATGAAATGCAGGAGTGTTTTTTATGTCATAGGAAATTTATCTTATAGAAAACCGACCGGGCAGGATTTTTTCTGGTCACAGCGATGAAAAAAGGAGATTCATGGAAGAAAATCTTTTAAAGGAAAGAAAGGAAACGATCCTGGCCTTAATGAATGATAAGGCCTACGTTCCTATGAAGCTAAAGGAGTTGGCCATCCTTCTGGACGTTCCCAGAGAAGACAGGGGAGAGCTGGAGGCAGTGCTGAAGGCTCTTATGGCCGAAGGGAAGATCGCCGTTTCTAAGAAAGGGAAGTACGCCCGGGCGGAGATCTTTGCAGTAACAGGCGTTTTTTCTGCCCACCATAAGGGCTTTGGCTTTGTGGCTGTGGAGGGGCGTGAATCCGACCTTTTCATTGCCCCGGACAACACCGGAGACGCCATGGACGGCGATACGGTCCAGGTGATGGTGGAGGAGGCGGGAAACGGCCGCCGGGCAGAGGGAACGATTATAAAGGTATTGAAGCGGGCCAACGAAACGGTGGTCGGCATGTATGAAAAAAGCAAAAAGAACCATTTTGGCTTTGTGATCCCGGATAATCCCAGGATCACCATGGATATTTTCGTTCCCGAGGGAATGGACATGGGCGCGGTTTCCGGTCATAAGGTCATGGTGAAGCTCATCTCCTACGGTGGGAGGAGAAAAAATCCAGAGGGCCAGGTGGTGGAGATCCTGGGCCATGTCAACGATCCTGGAGTGGATATCTTATCCATTGTCCGGGCCTACGGCCTGCCGGAGTCCTATCCGGAGGAGGTCATGGAGGAGGCGGCCGGGGTTCCGGAGGAGCTTTCGCCGGAAACAGTGGAGGGAGAGCTTAAAAAGGGCCGGAAGGATCTCAGGGCTGTGCCCATGGTCACCATCGACGGCGAGGACGCCAAGGATCTGGACGACGCAGTCAGTATTTCAAAGGAATATGAGGATGGCCGGGCTGTCTACCATCTGGGCGTACACATTGCGGATGTGGCGCACTATGTGACGGAAAAAAGCGCTCTGGATGCGGAAGCGTACCGGCGGGGCACTAGCGTATATCTGGTGGACCGGGTGATCCCCATGCTTCCACACCGGCTTTCCAACGGCATCTGCTCCTTAAACGCCGGCTGTGACCGGCTGGCCTTAAGCTGTCTGATGGATATGGACGAAAAAGGAAATATCATCGGTCATGAGATCTGTGAGACCGTGGTGCGGATCGACCGGCGGATGACGTACACGGCGGTAAACGCGGTACTCACAGGCGGGAATACGGATGAGAGTCTTGAAACAGAGGGCTTTGGGCCCATGTTTCGGCTGCTGGACGAGGCGGCGGGGATCCTGCGGAAAAAGCGTATGGAACGGGGAGCCGTGGACTTTGATTTTGCAGAATGTAAGATCCTGCTGGATCAGAAGGGACGGCCGGAGGCGCTGGTTCCCAGGGAGCGGAATGCGGCCACCATGCTCATTGAGGATCTTATGCTGGCGGCCAATGAGACGGTGGCGGAGGATTATTACTGGCAGCAGATTCCATTCCTGTACAGGACCCATGAAAAGCCGGATGAGGAAAAGATCCGCCGGTTTGCGATCCTTATTAACAATTTCGGCTATTCCCTTCATATCGGAAACGGGGAGATCCATCCCAAGGAGATCCAGAAGCTGCTCTCCCGGGCGGCGGGAACGCCGGAGGAGGCCATGCTCTCCAGGCTTGCCTTACGGTCCATGAAGCAGGCCAAATATACCACGGACTGCGTGGGCCATTTCGGTCTGGCAGCCCGGTATTATACGCATTTTACGTCCCCCATCCGTCGGTATCCGGATCTTCAGATCCATCGGATCATCAAAGAGAATCTTCATGGCAGGCTGGGAGAAAAGCGGCTGTCCCATTACGGAAAGCTGCTGCCGGAGGCCGCGGTCTGGACCTCCTCCCGGGAACGGCTGGCCGAGGAGGCAGAACGGGAGACGGAAAAGGCCAAAAAGGTCCAGTATATGGAGCGGCGCATCGGAGGGACCTTTGATGGGGTGATCTCCGGAATCAGCAATTATGGATTTTATGTGGAGCTGCCCAATACGGTGGAGGGCATGGTCCATGTGAGTGAGCTGGACGGCGATTATTATGTGTTTGATGAAGAGCATTATGAACTGGTGGGAGAGCGCACCAGAAAACGGTTTAAGCTGGGACAGCCCATCCGTATCCAGGTGGTGGCCGTGGACCGGTATTTAAAGACCATCGACTTCCTTCCGGTACGGGAGTTTTAAGGCCCTGGAGCGAAACTGCATGCTCCGGGCTCCAATGCTTCAGGCCGGGCGTAAAAATCAGACAGAAATGAGGAAAACATCTATGGGGAAGAATAGTATCAAGCTGATCGCCAACAATAAAAAGGCGTATTTCGACTATTTCATCGACGATAAATTCGAATGCGGCATTTCCCTGGCAGGAACAGAGGTGAAGTCCCTCCGCATGGGCAAATGCAGCGTCAAGGAGGCCTTTGTGCGGATCGTCAGCGACGAGGTGATGATCTATGGCATGCATATCAGCCCTTATGAAAAGGGAAATATTTTTAATAAGGATCCCCTGCGGGAGAGAAAGCTTCTGATGCACCGGTATGAGATCAATAAATTAAAGGGAAAGATCCAGGAAAAGGGCTATACCCTGGTGCCCCTCCAGGTGTATTTTAAGGGAAGCCTTGTGAAGGTGGAGATCGGTCTGGCCCGCGGTAAAAAGCTGTACGATAAGCGTGCGGATATTGCCAAAAAGGACCAGAGACGGGAACTGGAAAAGGATTTTAAGGTAAAGAACCTGTACTAACAGCCGGGAAGGAGGGACAGCCATGGACAGCCGCCATACCTATATTGCCATTGATCTCAAATCCTTTTATGCCTCAGTGGAATGTATGGAGCGGGGGCTGGACCCCCTCCGGACGTGTCTTACGGTGGCAGACGGGACCCGTACAGAGAAAACCATCTGTCTGGCGGTGTCTCCAGCCTTAAAGGCCTTTGGGATCCCGGGACGGCCCCGGCTGTTTGAGGTGAACCAGAAGGTCAGAGAGGTCAACGCCGCAAGAAGGAGAAATGCGCCGGAAGGAAGGCTTTCGGGGGAGTCCTATGACGCAGAGGAGCTTAAAAAGGATCCGTCCCTGGCGGTGTCCTTTCTCACGGCTCCGCCCAGGATGGCCCTGTATATAGAAAAGAGCACAAAGATCTATGACATTTATCTGCGGTATGTGGCTCCCGAGGATATCCATGTATACTCCATTGACGAGGTGTTCATGGATGTGACCCAGTATCTTCCTATATATAAGATGACGCCCCATGAGCTGGCCATGAAGATGATCCGGGAGGTCCTTAAGGAAACGGGGATCACGGCCACGGCCGGGATCGCAGAAAATCTGTACCTCTGCAAGGCGGCCATGGACATTGTGGCAAAGCGGGTGCCGCCGGATCAGGACGGGGTGCGGATCGCGGAGCTAGACGAAATAAGCTACCGCCGGCTTTTGTGGGATCACAGGCCTCTGACCGATTTCTGGCGGGTAGGCCGGGGGTACGCCAAAAGGCTGGAGGCGGCCGGACTTTTTACCATGGGAGACATCGCCAGATGCTCTCTGGGAAAGCCCGGGGAGTTTTACTGTGAGGATCTGCTGTACCGGATGTTCGGCATCAACGCAGAGCTTCTCATTGACCATGCCTGGGGCTGGGAGCCATGTACCATTGCGGATATCAAGGCGTACCGGCCGGAGGAAAAGAGTGTGGGAGCCGGTCAGGTGCTCCAGTATGCCTACGATTTCCAGAAAACGCGGAATGTGGTCCGGGAGATGGCCGACGCCCTGGCCCTGGAGCTGGTGGAAAAACGGCTGGTCACGGACCAGGTGGTGCTGACGGTGGGCTATGACCGGGAAAATCTTACGGATCCAGGGAGGCGGAAGGCATACTGCGGGGAGGTCACCATGGACCGGTATGGCCGTCCGATCCCCAAAGCCGCCCACGGAACGGAGCATCTGCGCCGCCCTACCTCCTCCTCGGATCAGATCGTGGAGGCCTTTACGAGACTGTTTGACCGGATCATGGATCCATCCCTCCTTACGCGCCGTATGTATCTGTCCGCCATCCATGTAAAGGATGAGAGGCAGGCGGAGAAGGAGGAGGAGGCGTACTGCCAGCTGAGTCTGTTTGATGATTTTGGCCTGGAGACAGAGATGTCCAGGGAGGAAAAGGAAAAGCAGGAACGGGAGAGGCGGATGCAGGAGGCCATGCTGGAGATCAAGCAGAAATTTGGTAAAAATGCCATTGTCAAGGGCATGAATTTGCAGGAAGGAGCCACTGGAATGGAGAGGAACCGACAGATCGGGGGGCATAAAGCATGACGAAAAAGTATGAGGACATGATCAACCTTCCCCACCATGTGTCCGATCATCATCCGCAGATGTCCCTCCATGACCGGGCGGCCCAGTTTTCCCCCTTTGCGGCTCTGACCGGCTACGGGGATGCGGTGGAGGAGACGGCGCGGCTGACCTCCAGGAAGAAGCTGCTGGACGAGACGGAGCGGGAAGCCCTGGACCAGCGGCTTCGGATCCTGGAAGAGCTTCTGGAGGAGAGCCGGAAGGCAAATGGAAGGCACGGGCGCGTTTCCGGGGTTCGGATCACCTATTTTCTCCCGGATCAGAAAAAGAGCGGAGGCGCTTATGTGAAACGGTGCGGAGCTGTCACGGCCCTGGACCGGCTGCGGGGAGAGATCGTCATGGAGGACGGCGGAAGGATCCCGGCGGAGGATGTGGCGGAGATCGAAGGGCCGGGGATTGAACGGTAAGCTTCGTTAGTTTGTGACGGCTTTGTCAATCCAGGCCCTTTCACTGGACAGATCCAGCATAAAATGGTATACTTCATTTAAAACATTTGGGGAGGGACAGCGCTATGATCGATGAAAAGGACCAGCTCATCAGCGACCTGGAAAATGAGATCCGCCGTCTTCGGGATGAAAACAAGAAGCTGGAGGAGACTGTCCAGTGGATGCATGATCTGATCTGGCAGATGGTCAAGGAAAGGGAAGAACTGAAAGAGGGAGAAATTTCCAGCCAGACGGCCGAAAAGCTTGCGGCGATCCATGCTTAATGTAAAAAGACCTTCGGGAGCAGCCCCGGAGGTCTCTTTTTTTATGCCATGGGTTTTTCAAAAATATGGCGGACGGTACCGTCGGTCATTTCCAGGAAAAACGGCATTCCCGGGCGTCCGTCCTCATAGGTGGCCAGATAGGCCTTGAACAGAGCCAGGGTTGTGGTGGAAACGGTCAGGTCCTGCGGGGAATCTGAGAAAATGAAATCCCGGCCCCAGTCAATGAAGGTATAGACCGTGTGATCATCCAGCGATAGAGGATCCTCCCGTTCCTCTGGATTATAGATGTAAAAGCCTCCTGCCATATCCGACGCAGAGAGTCCCAGCTCCTGGATCCGATCAGTATCGCCTTCCTCCACGTACTCTACCCAGTCGATCCAGACAGTCCCGTCCTCAACCTTCTGGATATATCCGCAGAGGATTTCTGCTTCCTCCTGGACTCCGGCTGCATCAGAAGGAGCCCCGTTGTTTCCCGCTGCCGTTCCCCAGTAGTTGATCCCGTCCTCGCTGATCAGGATCCTCCCGCTGAACCGCCCCGCCGCTTCGTCGTAAACATAATCTGCGATCCTGTACCGGGCTGTCCGCGCGTCACGCACCACCACATGGAGCCGGTCCTCCGAATCGGTCCAGACATCTGCCTCCGGCTGGCCCAGCTGTACAGTCTCATCAAAGAATATGTAAGCCCCGTCTTCCGAGACGGCCCTTATAAGAAACCGGCAGCTGTCGTCCAGGAGAAGTTCTCCGTTTTCTGCCAGGCCGGCCTGGGCAAATTTTTGAAGCCGCCACTGGGTCTCTCCAAAGAAAAACGGCAGCTCTGCATAGAGGGTCATGCCTTCGGGGGTTCCTGTTTCTGCGGTCTTTTCTGCTCCAAGCGTTTCCGCGTCCTCTCCGGTGTCCTCCTTCGCTTCGTGGGAGGATATTTCTGTTTCCGCGGAAACCGCAGGGGTTTCTTCCGCCGCAACCGTATCCGTTTCCTTTGCGCCGCAGCCTCCCAGGACTGCGGCCATCATGCATGCTGTGATAAAAAGGCTTTGTTTTTTTATTATATGCCTCCTCTGCTGCCACTATATGAAACAAAAGACGGATTTAAGCCCATAAGGCTAAATCCGTCTTCTTCGTGGACCTGAGGGGAATCGAACCCCTGTCCGAAAACCAATCCCCTGTTCTTCTACTATCATAGTCTATTGTTTGACATTCCCTCCCGTACCCGGAAACAGACATCCTGATACGTTCAGTAGCTTCATTCTACGCCCGCGTGCGCAAAGCTTTGCACGTGTCGTTTCCTGCAATTAATGATGCCGGTTACCCGGAGTGCAGGTCCGCCGGGGCCGACAGCTGCCTAAATTAGGCTGCGTATGCTAATTCGTCGTTAGCGTTTATATTTAGGTTTGCCATTTAACGCATCGCTTGCGGATAGCTTCACCAGCTTCATAGCCCCCGTCGAAACCAGTACAAGCCCTTACTGGCACTCTCATGGAGTATAAACATAATACCATTTCGCCGGCTGAAAGTCAAGTCCCAGTCCACCTTCGCAAAAAAATGGCCGGCGGCAGCTGCCGTTTAAGCCGGCCGTCACAAACGGAAGAAAAACTGTGATTGATTCATACGGTAATTTGAGATATAATGGGAAAATAAGTCGCACAGACGGCGGAAGCGAGGTTTATTATGGCATCGGCGCAGAATGATTTTTCCAAAGGAAGCGTAGTGGGAAATATCATGGGAATGGCCATTCCCATGACCGCTGCACAGCTTATCAATCTTCTATACAATGTGGTGGACCGGATCTATATCGGATATATTCCGGAGCATGCCACGCTGTCGCTGACCGGTCTCGGCGTATGCCTGCCGGTCATTACTGCGGTCATGGCCTTTGCCAATCTGTTTGGTATGGGCGGGGCGCCTCTCTGTTCCATTGAGCGGGGCCGGGGGAACCAGAAGGAGGCGGAAGCCATCATGGGAAATGCGTTTATCCTCATGGTGATCTGCGGCGTCCTTCTGACCATCCTGGGGATTGTGTTCCGGCGGCCGCTGCTTTATCTTTTCGGAGCCAGCGACGCCACCTATCCTTATGCGGAATCCTATATGACGATCTATCTTCTGGGCAGCGTGTTTGTAATGATGGGGCTGGGGATGAATGCCTTTATCAATTCCCAGGGCTTTGGGCGGATCGGGATGCTGACCGTATTCCTGGGGGCCGTAGCCAACATCATTCTGGATCCGATTTTTATCTTCGGCTTCCATATGGATGTCCGCGGAGCAGCCCTGGCTACGATTCTTTCCCAGTTTTTATCGGCGGCGTGGGTCCTGAAATTTCTGTTCAGCGATAAGACCATCCTGCGGCTGAAGCGGGAAACCATGGTCCTGAAAAAAGCCCGGGTGAAGAAGATCGTTTCCATGGGAATGTCCAGCTTTGCAGCCGGATTTACCAACAGTGTGGTGGCGGTGGCCTGCAACGCGACGCTCCAGACCTGGGGCGGAGACCTGTATGTGGGCGTCATGACCGTGATCCATTCGGTCCGGGAGATCGCAGAGAATCTGGTAAAGGGCCTTACGGGCGGTTCCCAGCCGGTTCTGGGCTTTAACTTTGGGGCCGGGCAGTACGACCGGGTCAAAAAGGCCATCCGGTTTTTATCGGTATCCACCATTGCCTTCACCACCTTCTGCTGGATCCTGATCTCGGTCTTTCCGGAGACCTTCATCCACATCTTCAACCGGGATGAGGCCCTGGTACAGGCGGCCATTCCGGCAGTACGGGTTTACTTTTTCGGATTTTTCATGATGTCTCTCCAGTATTCGGGTCAGGCCTGCTTCATTGGTCTGGGAAAAGCAAAGCAGGCTACGTTCTTTTCTATTTTCAGAAAGGTGATCATTGTCCTGCCGCTGACGCTTCTGTTCCCGAGACTGGGCGGTCTGGGAGCCATGGGCGTATTTCTGGCGGAGCCGGTTTCCAACTTTATCGGCGGGGCGGCCTGCTATGGGACCATGCTCCGTACCGTATGGCCGGAGCTGAATAAGAAGGAGAGGACATGAGTACAGTATTGGTGAAAGCCGCCTGCTTTATTATGATCATCGGTCTGGGATATATCCTCAAACGGGCCGGGCTCATGAGGCTGGAGGAACTGCCGGTTTTTTCAAAGCTGGTCATAAAGATCACGCTGCCGGCGGCCATTATCTTTAATTTCAGCAGGATCACCATGGACGCGTCCATGCTGGTGATCGTGGCTGTGGGACTTATCTGCAGCGCTCTGTATATGGCTGTGGGGTACGGCCTGTTTTCCGGAGGCTCTAAAGAGGAGAAGGCCTTTGGGCTTCTGAATGCTTCGGGCTATAACATCGGCTGCTTTACCATGCCCTTTGTCCAGAGCTTTTTGGGAGCGCCCGGTGTGGCGGCGGCCAGCCTTTTTGATACGGGAAACGCGATGATCTGTACCGGTACCTCCTATGCAGTGGCGGCCTCCGTGGCGGGTAAGGGAAAACGGCGCGGGCCGGCGGGAATGGTCAGACAGTTGTTTTCATCGGTGCCCTTTGACTGCTATGTGGTCATGACGGTGCTGACGCTTCTGGGGATCCGTCTGCCAGGGCTGGCGGTCCAGCTGGCAGAAACCGTTGGGAATGCCAATACGTTTCTGTCGCTTTTTATGATCGGCCTGGGCCTGGAGCTGCATATGACAAAAAAACAGGCTTCGGCGGTGGCCAGGGTGGCAGGCGTCCGGTTTGCAGTCTCGCTTGTTCTGGCTCTGGTGTTTTATAATCTGTCTCCGTTTGATGCGGAGATCCGCAGGACTCTGGCCATTCTTATGTTTGCTCCGGTCTCTTCTCTGGGCGTTCCTTATACGTCCATGCTCCAGGGAGACGTGAACCTGGCCAGCAGTCTGAATTCAGCGTCCATACTGACCGGAATCGTGAGCCTTACGGCAGCGATCCTGATCTTCTAAAAGGGAAAATATATGGGAGGGGAAAATTTCATATGGAACTTAATAAGGAAGAAAACGCCAGGTTTCTGGTGCATCATCAGGTGACGGAGAAAAAAATCCTGCATCTGGAAAAGGGAGTCAGAAAGCTGGGCTTCCAGTCGGGAGGAAACAAGATCCTGACGGGACTTCTGGCGGCATCGGGCATTGGCCTGGCCGTTGGTTTTATTTTTGACGGCATGGTGGCGCGGACGTTTTCAGCCATTGCCGTGGTTCTGCTTCTGATATTTGCGGCGGGAGTCTATTCGATTTTTAAGGCATGGTTTGACGCCAAAAGGACCATCCATCTCCAGTATGAGGCTGGAAAAAAGGACATGAATTACGGATGGGAATACCGGTTTTATGACGACTGCTATGAGGCGGTCGGAAAAAACGAGGCGTCCAGGGTGTGCTACTCCAACCTGGGCCGGATCCTGGAATTTACGGGAATGCTGGTTCTGGTGGAAAAGGGCAACGTGGTCCGGTACTTTATGGAAGAAGATGTGGAAAAAGGGACGGCGGAGGAGCTGAAGGCGTTCTTAGAAAGGAAGAGCGGGGCAAAGATCGAATTTGTCTCCGTAAGGTGATGGATATGGAACCGTTATTTGCTGTCAGAATGACACATGATGAGGATATGTATTATAACCAGGTGCTGGCCTCAAAGCAGGCGGCTCCGGTGGAAAAGCCCGGTAAAAAGAATTTTCTTTCACGGCTGGATATTTCGGATGTGATTTTTGGAGTCCTGGCATTTTTTGTCTTTTATGTGACCTTTCCTGCGGAGGAGATGGCCCAGCGCGTGGTCCAGTCGGCTCTTATGGCGGGCGTATTCGTGCTTGTCCTGGGACAGCTGAATGGGAACAGAAAAAGGGAAAAGCAGAGGATCGCTCCGGACGCCGACGAGAGGGAGCAGGCGGGGATGATCCTGGAGAGCTCCGGCCTGGCCGGGGAGGCATGTACAGTGACCTTTTATGAGGATTCGTTCCAGATGGAGAATCCAGGGATCACCACCAGCTACCGGTATGAGGGCGTGGCCTGGATCAAGGAGACAGAGCAGTATTATATGATCTTCTGGAACCGGTCCACGGTGATCCCGGTGGAAAAGGCCGGTTTTTATAGGGGAGCCTCCGGTCAGTTCCGGTCCTTCCTGGAGAAAAAATGCCAGAAGACCATTGTGAAGGCCAGATAAGAAACGGGCCAGTCAGAAAGGAAAGCAGAAGAAAATTATGGGAATCAAGATTAAGAAAGATACAAAACCGCGTCTGGAGGATCTTCCGGTACTGAAGATCCGGTACACGCTGGCGATCCCGCTGATCGGTATTGTGGATATCCTTACGATGGGGAGCTTTTATGCCAATCCGGTCACAGACGGCCACCTGATGCTGAAGATTTTTTATGTGATCAACGCTTTGATCGGAGGAACCTTCGCTTACTGGGGGCTCAGATGGAAAACCACGGTGGACGGGAAAAAGATCCGCGTTCGCCCGGCTTTCAGCGCCGCAAAGGAGCTTCCGTTTACGGAGATCAAAAAGGCAGTGGTCCATAAGAAAAAGAAAAACGGCTCTCTGTCGTACTACACACTGATAGACAGTAAGGGCCAGGAGATCGTGAAGCTCTATCCCACCATGAAGGACAGCTCTCTGCTTCTGGAGCGGCTGAAGAGACTGAGGGTGCGGATCGAGGAGGTAAGCGACCGGTAGGGGAATGGATGGCGGAAATCTGCGTATACTACCTTTGAATATGGAAAAGGAGGTATATGCGATGACAAGGCTGGAATGTACTGTGACAAGCTGTGTCCACAACTCGGAAAAATGCTGCTGTAAGCAGGGGATCCTGGTGGAGGGAGCCAATGCCAGAGAGTGCTGTGACACCTGCTGCGGAAGCTTTGAGGAAAACCGGGGAGGACTGTTCAAAAATCTGTTTAAAACACCGGAAACCAGACTGCAGGTGGACTGCGATGTGCTGAACTGCCTGTATAACGACGACCACCAGTGCCGGGCTGAGCGGATCTCGATCCTGGGAGACGGGGCCAGGGCTGTGGGCCAGACCGAGTGCGGCAGCTTCAGAGAGCGGTAGGCTGCAGAGCCTGGAGCTGGGACGCTGAAGACGGCGGGGGGATACAGCTTTCTCCCTGCGCCGTTTTCCGGCGTCCTTTTCTGATGGATGATGGCTCCGGGTCTTCTCCTGATTTTTTTGAAAAATCAGTTGACATTGGACTGGGAATGTAGTATAGTTACATAGGTTGTGAAAACAGCCCACAGGAAAGCAGGTATCCGCCTCACCCTGGCACGAGTAAGTGACCCGGGTTCATAGATGAAGTGATGTGCTGTAGCATTTCCATGGGAGATGGGTCAGCAGATGATTTTATGTGTGTTAAGAGTGGATGGTCTGACTGTCCGCTTTATTTTTTGCCCTGGAGACAAGAACGGGGCGTGCTGATTCCTGAACATTATGACTTATTATTTATGGAGGTGTACGACCATTAGCGAATTAATGATTAACGAACAAATCAGAGACAAGGAAGTAAGACTGATTGGCGAAGACGGAGAGCAGTTAGGCA
>CAJMRM010000005.1 GCA_905215775.1 uncultured bacterium | reverse complement strand
TGAAATTCCTAATTGCATTACGAGGAACATTATACTTCTTATAAGAGAAATTATCAATAGTTTTTTTACATTTTTCGCAGGTTTTGCAAACAATGTAAGCTTTTGACTCCTCTGGGAAGTATTCCGTACCTCCGATACATCCACATTATAGTATAGTTTCTTAAGAATTTCCATAACTTTTATCTGTTTATTTTCTTACGGATTCTTTACGAGACTTCATTTTTATGGCTATATTGTACTTATATTGATACAATCTCTTGTTTTTACCCCCTTGCAATTTCAAACAGGTATGGTATAATGTTCATATCTTTACTTTTGATCATTTTTTTGAACATATAATTTTCATCTGATTTCGTTCAATTTCTATGGAGGAATACGATTATGGATCGTTTTGGACTGCTGTGCAGAAATATTTATGAGAAGAAAAAAATCACCCAGAGAGAACTGGCAGCAGCCATGGACCTATCTCTCGGAACCTGTAACCATCTGATCAAGGACGCCCTGGCCGGAGAGCTGATCTCCCTGGACCCCCAGACCGGGGAATATTCCTTATTAAAGAACGGCGTGGAGCTGCTCCAGAAATACCGGGTCAACAGCGCCGTCATCCTGGCGGCAGGCTTCGGCTCCCGTTTTGTTCCGTTAACCTTTGAAACGCCGAAGGGACTTCTGGAGGTATTCGGGGAACGCATGATCGAGCGGCAGATCAACCAGCTCCACGAGGCAGGAATCATGGACATTACCATCGTGGTAGGATATCTAAAAGAAAAATTTGAATATCTCATTGATAAATTCGGCGTGAAGCTGCTTTACAATCCAGAATACCATAATAAAAATACGCTGACCACCGTTTACCGGGCCAGAGACTGCTTTAAAGGAAAAAACACATATCTTTTGTCCTCCGATAACTGGATCCGCGAAAACATGTACCATACATATGAATGCGGGGCATGGTATTCTTCTGTATATATGGAGGGTCCCACCTCTGAATGGTGCCTGGAAACCAGCAAAAAAGGCCTCCTCACCGGCGTTGCTGTGGGCGGCTCCGATTCGTGGGTCATGTACGGCCCGGTTTATTTTTCCCGGGAGTTTTCCGAGGAGTTTTTCCCCGTACTGGAGAAATATTATGAAACTCCCGGAACCGAACAGATGTATTGGGAGCAGGTTCTGGCAGATCTTTTAAACGGGACCGCAGGGGAGCATATTCCGTCTATGGCGAAGCGTCCGGCGCCGGACATGTATATTAACCGCCAGCCAGAAAATCAGGTATACGAATTCGAAAATCTGGAGGAGCTGCGGGTATTTGATGAGAAATACCGGAATAACTCCAATAATGCAGCCATGGAGCTGGTGGCCGGGGTCCTTCATATCCCAGAATCCGAGGTAACGGATCTGAAATGCTTAAAGACGGGGATGACCAATAAATCCTTCCTTTTTAAAGCCAGAGAGCGGTCGTATATCTGCCGGATCCCGGGGCCGGGTACCGAGCTTCTGATCAACCGCCCGCAGGAAAAAGCCGTTTATGATGCTATTAAGCCTCTGGGAATCTCCGAGCATGTGATCTATATGAGCGGCGATACCGGCTATAAGATCTCTGAATTTTACGAAGGGGCCCGGAACGGCGATCCGCGGAACTGGCAGGATGTGGCCCGTTGTATGGAAATGGTCCGCCGTCTCCATGATTCCGGAATCCAGGTGGAGCATTCTTTCGATATGAGAGAACGCATCGATTTTTATGAGTCCATCTGCAAGGGCTATGAAAAGACACTCTTTGAGGACTATGCCCATGTGCGCGGTCACATGAATACTCTTTTAAACCGCCTGGACCGTCTGAACCGAAAGAAAACGCTTTGTCACATCGACAGTGTCTGCGATAACTTTCTGTTCCTGCCGGATGGAGGACTCAGGCTCATCGACTGGGAATATGCCGGGATGTGCGATCCCATGATCGACGTCAGCATGGCTGCCATTTATTCTTATTATAATGAGGAAGAGGCCGAAAAACTGCTGAACCTGTATTCAAACGGGACCGTGTCTGCCGAAGACCGCTTTGTTTATTATTCCTACATTGCTCTGGGCGGATTTTTATGGTGTCTGTGGGCCGTCTACAAAAGCAGTATCGGGGAAGAGTTTGGGGAATACACGCTGATCATGTACCGGTACGCCAAGGATTACTATAAAAGGATCGTTACCGATCCAGCCTTCCTCCTGATCGGGTCTGATTTTTAATTTGCGGCAAAATTCCGGCAGGCATCGCGAGATTCCCAGAATTTTGGCCCACTTTTGTAATAAATTATTCAAGACTCCGCTGGGATTATATGGTATAATGTCTGTAAAACAGACATTATACCATCGCGCATCTGGGTTTCGCGTTCACCGCGAAAATCCAGGCGTCTTGTTCTCCCGCAAGGGTACCATGGCCGGAGAGCACAGTATGATCAGCACAAGGGGTTCGGGAATATTTTACCATGAGGGGGATTTCTATGATACAAAGGAAACGGCTGGCTGCAGCGTTACTAAGTCTGACTATGGCGTTTGCGGCAGCGTATCCCGCCGTACCGTCTTTTGCGGCGGCCTGGGAACGGAACGCCAGCGGCTCTTATGTGGCGGCGGACGGCTCTGCGCTCACGGGGATCACTGCCAGGGGCATCGATGTTTCCCACTGGAAGCAGTCCATCAACTGGAATGCCGTGGCGGCGGACGATGTGCAGTTCGTTATGCTGGGAACTAAATATAACAATGATGTAGACCCGTATTTCAGCGTCAACGCGGTAAACGCCTTCAATGCGGGGCTGAAGGTGGGCGCTTATATCTATTCTTACGCCACCACAACGGCGGCAGCGGAGGCCGAGGCAGATTTTGTGCTGAATCTGATCAAGGACTATCCTATTTCTTATCCTGTGGTACTCGATGTGGAATCCACGGAAATGAGTGCGCTGACTCCGGCCCAGCTGGCGGATGTGATCAATGCGTTCTGTAAAAAAGTGGAGGCCGCAGGGTATTATCCCATGGTCTACACCAACGATTACTGGCTCTCCCAGAAGATCGACATGACCAAGGTTCCTTATGATGTATGGGTGGCACGGTATAATGCCAAACCAGCTTATACGGGAGCCGCCATGTGGCAGGCCACCAACGAGGGACAGATCAACGGCGTCAATGGAAATGTGGACATAAACTTTGTCTTTAAGGATCTCTCCGCCAAGCTTCCCGCCGACCGCTGGCGTCTGATCGACGGAAAATGGTACTACTATAAAAACTATGTGAAGCAGACCGGCTGGGTCAATGACGGGCAGAGCTGGTACTATATGAATTCAGACGGCACTCAGTACAAGGGATGGCTTCCGTTAGATAATACCTATTATTATCTTCTTCCCAAAACCGGACAGATGATGACCGGGTGGCAGACCATCGACGGAAAATGGTATTATCTGAAGCCCGATGGCAGAATGGCCAGCGAATGGCTCCAGGACGGCGGAAAATGGTACTATCTGCTGGACGGCGCCATGGTCACCGGATGGCTCCGAATCGGCACCGATTACTATTATCTCAAGGGCGACGGATCCATGGTCACCGGATGGCGGAAAATGGACGGCGCGTTTTATTACTTTGCCAGCGACGGACGGCTGGTCCGCGGATGGCTGAACCTGGACGGCAAATATTATTACATGAAGTCGGATGGGACTATGGTTACCGGATGGCAGACCATTGATAATGTAACGTATTATTTCAATCCAGACGGGGATATGGCCTCAGGCTGGACAGTCATTGATAATTACTGGTACTATTTTAACAGCAGCGGCCAGATGATGACCGGATGGCTCCAGCTCGACGGAAGGTACTATTATCTTCATACAGATGGCCGTATGGTCACTGGATGGCAGAGTGACGGCACCAATAAATATTATATGGACAAGACCTCCGGCAAAATGGCCGTAGGCTGGAAGCAGATCGACGGAGCCTGGTACTATTTCAATCCCTCGGGACACATGGTCACCGGATGGGTCAAGGATAACGGGAAATATTATTATATGAATCCGTCGGATGGAAAAATGATCTCCAACGGCTCCTTTACCATTAATCAGATCAATTATACGTTCAATAACTCCGGCGTCTGCTTAAACGAAGCCTCTGCCATTGATGGAGGATCGGCAGGCAGCGTATATTCACCGCCGTCCGGAAATTCTGGGAATTCCGGAATTACCGGAAATCAGGTGACAAATGGAACATCATCGCCGGGAGAAATGTCCGCCGGGAATAATGGTACATCATCTCCAGGGACCAGTGCTCCTGGTACAAATTCTGCCCCGGGCGGAAGCGGGATCACAACCGCAAATCCGGGAAGTACCTCCGGACCGGGCGGAACCTCCGGGAACTCCGGCAGTACATCAGCACCGGGCAGCGGAACCGGAATGTCCGCAGGAAATTCCGGCATACCATCTCCGGGGGGAGGAAATGTTTCCTCTGCAAATCCGGGAAACACATCCGGACCAGGCGGAACCTCCGGAGGTTCCAGTATTACCGTTCCAGGTGGGAGCAGCTGTGACTCTCCATCCTGTGATTCCGGCAGCTCCGGTTCCTCCAGTTCGGATGGACTGAAGGAATTCCAGACAGGCGGACCAAAATAAAACGTTAAAAACCGTCGGAAGTGTACCGACGGTTTTTTGTTTCATTATTTTTCCGCTTCTTTCCGGATCTCTTCCAGAGACCGGCCTGTTTTTTTAGCGATGGCGGCCAGGTCTTCATACTCCAGCTTAGCTCTGGTAACACCGTAGCCCTGGGAAATTTTTTTCCGCACAGGTCCGCAGGGCGTTTCTATGGTTTCCTCCCGACGTTTCAAGGTGAATCTCCGGCTGATATGCTCCCGGACTCCCAGAGTCGTGGTATGCCGGAACAGCAGCTCCACCATCTTCTCCTTGTCCTCCCGCCTGCACATACAGGTCAGAAGGATACCGGGGCGGCTCTTTTTCATCCCCACCGGGATCGTATAAACCTCCAGGGCTCCGGCCTCAAACAGCGTTTCCTCTGCAAAGCCGATGGCTTCTGCCGTCATATCATCCAGATTGCAGGACAGCTCTGCGATCTCATCTCCCGTTTCGGCGGTGTCTCCCAGGAACGCCCGGACGCAGTTGGCCCGTTCAAAATCCTTTTTCCCCATACCGTATCCGATCTTTGATGCGGTCATCACCGGCATTTCCCGGAATTCCTTAACAAAATGCTTTAGCAGGGCGGCGCCGGTGGGCGTGCAGAGTTCACCCTGGACCTGGGTGCTGTATACGGGGATTCCCTGTAAAATATGGGCTGTGGCCGGAGCCGGGACCGGAAGGATCCCATGGGCACAGTGGACATGGCCGCTTCCCACATGGACCGGAGAGGCAATGATCTGGTCTGCTCCCAGCTCATGGAACAAAAGGCATACGCCCGCAATATCCGCCACCGCATCCATGGTGCCTACCTCATGGAAATGGATCTGATCCACCGGCATTCCGTGTGCATGGGCCTCGGCCTCAGCGATCAGGGCGTACACTGCCTTCATATCCTCCTTCACCGGAACCGGAATATCCAGGTTCTCGATGATGGAGGCGATGCCTGCCATGGTGGAGTGATGGTGATGATGATGGTGGGTATGGCTGTCATGACCATCGTGGCTGTGGCCGTCGTGACCGTCATGGCTGTGGCCGTCGTGACCATCATGGCTGTGTCCATCGTCGCCATAATGATGGGAATGGGTGTGGGCATGTCCATGATCATGAACATCTTCACTCTCCTCTTCCTCTCCAAAAACCGTCACATTCATATGGGTTCCCGTGATCCCGCATTTTACAGCCGGTTCCGCTTCCACCTTCACGCCAGGCAGCCCCAGTCCGTTCATTTTTTCCAGAAATTCTTCCTTCCTTTCCGGACACAGCTCCAAAAGCGCCGCCATGAGCATATCGCCCGCGGCTCCCATGCCGCAGTCCAGGTAAATCGTCTTCATTTTATTTCCTCCTCTATCCCTTCATATGATTGATCATACTGGCCAGATATCCGGCCCCGAATCCATTGTCAATATTTACCACACTGACCCCGCTGGCGCAGGAATTCAGCATGGAAAGCAGGGCTGAGACGCCGTGGAATGAGGCGCCGTAGCCAATGCTGGTGGGAACGGCGATGACCGGACAGTCCGCCAGGCCGCCAATGACGCTGGCCAGGGCTCCCTCCATTCCGGCGATGGCAATGATCACCCGGGCGCTCATGATCGTATCCATATGCGCCACCAGGCGGTGCAGGCCCGCAACCCCCACATCATAAAGCCGTTCTACCTGGTTTCCCAGGGCCTCGGCCGTCAGGGCTGCCTCCTCGGCCACCGGAATATCGCTGGTCCCTCCGGTGGCAACCACGATCGTGCCGACCCCGTCCTTTTCCGGAAAGTCCCCGCATACGCCGATCCCGGTACCGTCAAAATACCGGAAACCGGCTCCATCCTCAAGCCTCTGTTTCAGCAGCTCTTCTGTATGACGGGCCTTTTCCGGGTCCATCCGTGTGATCAGGACCAGCTCCTGGCCGCGCTTTTTCATCGCCTCCACGATCCCGGCGATCTGCTCCGCAGTTTTTCCCGCTCCGTAGATCACCTCAGCGATCCCCTGACGCAGCCGCCGGTGGGTATCTAACTTGGCAAACCCCAGTTCATCAAAGCCCGCCTCCGAAAATGGCTCTTTTTTCAGCTCCAGGACCGCCTGGTCCACAGAAAGCTCCCCGGATGCCACCCGGTTCAGCATAGTCCGTATGTCTTCCATATACATTCTTCTCCTTTACCCCATTCTAACCATCGGATTTCCGGGGGATTGGGCATAAGCTTGATTTTCTAAAGAAAATACCCAAAAAATCCGTTTTTTGGGGCATACACTAGAAAAAGGCCATTCTATGCCCAATCCTGCGGTGCGGCCCCAAATCCACCAACCGGTCCCGCTATTTTGAAAAAGCCATGAAAAGAAAGCCCCGCCTGCGGCGGGCGCGTTCCCTTCATGGCAAACTCTGCTTCTATATGATTCTGTTCCGGAGCGGCCCGGTCCTTTCAGCATCCCAAAGCTCCCGGCTGTCCAGAAGGTCTGCGAAGGCAGTCATGCCGCTGGGAGCAGGGAAATGCTCTTCCCTCTACTCCACCACCGGATTTTTCAGTGTTCCGATCCCCTCGATCATGCACTCGACCACATCTCCCGGTTTGAGGAATCTGGGCGGGTCAAAGCCCATTCCCACGCCTGCTGGCGTTCCGGTGGCGATGATGGTACCGGCCTTCAGGGTCATACCGCGGCTCAGCTCGCTGACCACTTCTGCGATCCCGTGAATGAACTGCTCCGTATTGGAATCCTGGCGCAGCTCTCCGTTGACCCGGGACTGGATCTTAAGCTTCGGCGGAAATTCCACGCTGTCGGCGGTGACGATCCAGGGTCCCAGAGGAGTAAATCCGTCCAGGCTCTTTCCGAAATACCACTGCCTGTGGGCCGTCTGCACCTCCCTGGCGCTGACATCGTTCATAATGGTATAACCGAAAATATAATCCCTCACATCTTCCGGATCCACGTCCTTCGCATCCTTTTTCAGGATCACCGCCAGCTCTGCCTCATAATCCAGCTGGCTCGTGAGCTCCTTATGGGATGGGATCCCGTCGCCGGGATCTGTGGCCCGGTTGACCCGCTTGGAAAAATACACCGCCTGGTCCGGTTTGGAAAACGCTTCCTTTTTAAATCTGGCGGACTCTTCCGCATGGGCCAGATAGTTGATCCCCAGGCAGATGATATCCTGGTCCGGCACCGGGATCGGAGCCATGATCTTTATGTCCTCCAAAGGCGCGGCATTGGATACCTCATAGGGAGGAAGCCCGGAAATATGATCCAAGAGCTCCAGCTCCGACGGGCCGATCTCCCGTATGACCTCCTGCATGGTCCGGTATTCCATCCCCGCCGCAGAAAGAGGATACACAAAGCTCCCCTCCCGATTCAGTACCCCGGTCATTTCTTTTTTATTTACGGCATAGGTCAAAAGCTTCATAAAGCCCTCCTCACCGGTTCCCTAACGGACGCGTTCCGGGAAGCCTACTTTTTTCTGGACCTTTCTAAGGGTCTTGTTTGAGAAGTAGGATGCCTTTTCCTCATTCTCCTTGATCAGCTTATCCAGATATTCTTTGTTTTTGCTGAGATCTGCAAACCGGTCCTGGAGCGGCTTTAAGACGCTGACCACAGCCTCGCCCACGGCCATCTTGAAATCTCCATAGCCCTTTCCGTCAAATTCCCGTTCCACCTCTGCCGGAGCCTTTCCGGTACATGCACAGTAAATATCGATCAGGTTCTTAACGCCCGGCTGCTCGTCACGGTAGAGGATCGTACCCTCGGAATCCGTCACAGCTCTCTTGCACTTGCGGATAATGGTATCCGGATCGTCCATGAGATAAATGCTGCCGTTGGGGTTTTCATCGGACTTGGACATCTTTTTCGCCGGATCCTGTAAGCTCATGATCTTCGCCCCGGCTTTTCCGATATACGCCTCCGGAACTGTGAACACATCTCCGTAGATATTGTTGAAACGGATGGCAATGTCCCTGGTGAGCTCTAAGTGCTGCATCTGGTCGATTCCCACCGGCACCACGTCCGCCTGGTACAGAAGAATATCGGCGGCCATGAGCACCGGATAGGTGAACAGGCCCGCGTTGATGTTGTCGGCGTGCTTGGCGGCCTTATCCTTAAACTGGGTCATCCGGTTCAACTCTCCCATATAAGTAAAGCAGTTTAAGATCCATGCCAGCTCCGCATGTCCCGATACGTGGGACTGGTAATAAATACAGTTCTTCTCCGGGTCAAGTCCGGCGGCAATATAAAGAGTCAGAAGTGTTCTTGCGCGCTTTCTAAGCTCTGCCGGGTCCTGACGGACAGTGATGGAATGCATATCCACAACACTGAAAAAGGTCTGGTAATCATCGGAAATCGTCACCCAGTTCTTTAAAGCCCCCAGATAATTCCCGAGAGTCAGGTTACCGGTTGCCTGCATTCCGCTGAATAAAGTTTTCTTTCCGTCTAACATTGCTCTGTCTCCTTAATTTTCGTTTTCATTTTCCAGGGGCCGCCGTAAAAGGAACGGTCCGAAACCCGCCCATTCGCCGCAGCCCATTGTATTTTCAAACAATTCTTTTTCATTATAATACACTTTCCGCCCATTGTCCACTCTTCATTGCAGCGGATCGGGGCTTGTATCCTTCCCGTTTTGCCGTTATAATGGAAGCAGAACCGTTTACAGAAAGGAAAGGAACCATCTATGGACAAGATCGCAAGCTTTACCGTCAACCATCTGAAACTCCTGCCCGGCGTTTATGTATCCAGACGGGATACTGCAGGAGATGCCCGGATCACTACATTCGACATCCGTATGACCCGTCCCAACCATGAGCCGGTCATGAATACTGCGGAGATCCATACCATTGAGCATCTGGGCGCAACGTTTCTCAGAAACCATAAGGTTTATAAAGACCGCGTTCTCTATTTCGGCCCCATGGGCTGCCGCACCGGCTTTTATCTGCTGCTGGCCGGTGACTATGAATCCGCAGATATCATTCCTCTCCTTCAGGAAATGTTTTCCTTTATCCGGGACTTTGAAGGCGAGATCCCCGGCGCCGCCGCCAGGGACTGCGGAAACTACCTGGACATGAACCTTCCCATGGCCAAATATCTGGCCCGGAAATTCTGCGACGAGGTGCTGGAGGATATCCAGGAGGAACGCCTCATCTATCCCGAATAAGCCAGATCCGGCCGGGGCTGCCGCAGGGCAGGCTGAGAAATCTTCAAAGCCGCCGCTTGCAGTACCCCGGCCGTTTTTTATTTGTCTGCCAGCGCCATGCCCCCTAAACGGAGCTTCCCCCGGAACCCCCGGGCCTTTTCCGCCTAGACCGCAGGCCTCTCCCCGCCTTCCTCCTCCTCCGGCGCTTCGCTTCCCGGACGGCCGGACAGAACGACAATGCTCCGCGGCATCATGGCGATCTGGGACTGGTCCTTCAGCTCCGGAGCCGTCTCTTCCATATATACTCCCTTTTCCGGCCCCTTCGACGTATCATAAAGCACATGCCAGGTCTGGCCTTTTGAGAGATGGGGAAGGCCGAATATATGCGGCTCCCAATGCATGTTGTAAAGCACATACATGGTATCGTCCGGGCTTCCGTCCTCCCGGGTCCCGTATTCTCCCCAGTAAAGGATCCCGAACTGGCGGCGGAAATTCTCAAACTCCGGCCGCCATACGTATTCGCCGTGGTAGGAAACGTCCGGACGGCCGCAGGATCTGTAATCCATGATCCTGGGCTCCCGGTCCATGTGGAATACGCCATGCCTTTTCCGGAAAGCAATGAGTCCCCTGACAAATTCAAAAATATCCCGGTTGGTTTCCAGGAGACGCCAATCCAGCCAGGAGATCCGGTTATCCTGGCAATAGGCGTTGTTGTTTCCCTCCTGGGAGTTTCCAAACTCATCGCCCGCCAGCAGAAGCGGCGTTCCCTGGCTTAAAAGCAGCAGAAGGAACCCATTGCAGAGCTGCTGCCTCCTCAGATCCCGGATCCTTTTTTTCCTGCTGGGGCCTTCCTCCCCGCAGTTCCAGGAATAATTGTGGTCCGTGCCGTCCCGGTTGTCCTCATGGTTGTCCTCATTGTGCTTCCGGTCATAGGAGACCATATCCATCATGGTCATGCCGTTGGTATTGGCCATATAGTTGATAACGCCGTATCCGGCCGGATTTCTTCTGGAATGGAACGCCAGGCTGTTTAACATCCCCTCGTCGCCCTTCAGAAACCGCCGCATGTCCTCCTGAAACCGGTCGTTGTATTCCGCCAGGTGCTTGTCCCGCAGCGTCACCCTCCCGTCTCCCGGCATGGGATAGCCTGTTCCAGGCCGTTTTTCCAGCGCCTCCTCCCAGTGATCGGCAAACAGCTTGGTGCACCGCAAAAACGGATCCCCGGCAATGGCCTCCCTGGGCGCAAAGCCCGTCAGCCGGAAGCCGTCCACATGGTATTCCTGGAGCCAGTAGCGGAGCACATGGAGCACGTCGCCGGGAGCTTCCTCTCCCGTAAAATACAGTTCCAGGATACACTCCATATGTTCCCGGTGAAGCGCCTTCACAAGCTCCTTAAACTCCCTCTCCGGCTCGGTTTCCCCGGAGCCGTAGGCAGTCTTCAGCGCATAAAGGAACGACGGGCCGTATCCCCAATAATTGATCCTTCCCGCGGCCTCCGGCTTTTGTCCCGGAGCTCCGGCCGCCGGAGCCGTGACCATGACCTCGTCAAATTCCGTCACCGGAAGAAGCTCCACCGCTGTCACTCCCAGTTCCTTTAAGTACGGGATCTTCTCCCGGATCCCGCCGAAGGTTCCCCGGTTTTTCACGCCGGAGGATCTGTGCTTTGTGAATCCCCGCACATGGAGCCGGTAGATGATGCTGTCGGAATATGGGATCTCCGGTCTCACATCGTCCTCCCAGTCAAATTCTCCGGTCAGCAGCCTGGCCCGGACCGACTTTCCCACCCGGGAAAGATCGCCCCATTTTTCCCGGCCTGTGACCATCCTGGCACAGGGGTCCGGCAGCCACTGGCCGTCGCACTGGAAGCCGTATTCCATATCTTCAAGATCATATCCCCTTAAGGTCATGGACCAGACGTCCCCGACCCGTTCCTTCTCCTGGAAATCGATGATCTCCGCCGCTTTTTTTTCTCCTCTTCGGAATAACAGGAGACTTACCTTTTTTCCCTCAGCCTGTATGAGGATCCTTGCCCCTTCTTCTGTCGGCGTTACTCCCAATGGATAGAGGAGCTCCTGTCTGCTCTTTGATCCCGTCATATTCCGTCCTCCGTTCTGTTCTCCGTCTAAGTAAGCCTGGTATTTTTTACTGATTCCAGACTGCCGGTCCTCCGGCAGAAGCGCCTGACCGGACCACAGGATCCGGCCCTCCGGAAGGCTATCCCCGCTGCTCCTCGATCTTCGCAGCCAGCTCCTCCAGATACATCCACCGGTCCATCTTTTCCTCCAGCTCCGCTTCTGCCTTTTCCTTTTCCTCCATAAGCTGGTTCAGCCTTACAAAGTCCCTGGCCGACGCCTCGATCTCCTGCTCAAGCCCTGCGATCTTCTCCTCCAGAGCCGCCATCTCTGCTTCAATGGTTTCGTAATCCTTCTGCTCTTTGTAGGTAAATTTCAGCTTCTGCGGTCCCCGGGTCCGCTGCCCCTTTTCCTTTGGCGGAGCCGCAGGCTTTGCGTCCGTCCTGCTCTCCTCCTCCGCCCAGGCCTCTTCCGCCTTCCGGGCCGCATAATCCGTAAATCCGCCTTCATACTGGCGGAGAACTCCGTCTCCTTCAAAGGCAAAGATCCTCCGCACCACCCGGTCCAGGAAATACCGGTCATGGGACACGGTGATAACAATGCCCTGGAAGCTGTCCAGGTAGTCCTCCAGGATCATCAGCGTTTTAATGTCCAGGTCGTTGGTGGGCTCGTCCAGGATCAGTACATTGGGTGCGCCCATGAGGATCTTTAACAGATACAGCCGCCGCCGTTCCCCTCCGGACAGCTTCTGGATCACCGTATACTGGACCGACGGCGGAAATAAAAACCGCTCCAGCATCTGGGAGGCGCTGATGCTGCCGTCCTTGGTCTGCACATACTCTGCCACGTTCCGGATGTAGTCGATGACCTTAAGGCTTGTGTCCATGTCCTCATTTTCCTGGGAAAAATATCCGATCTTCACCGTCTGTCCGATCTCCACCGTACCGGAATCCGGCTTCTCCCACCCGGCAATGATCTTCATCAGCGTGGACTTTCCGCTGCCGTTGGGACCGATGTATCCGATCCTGTCGTCTTTCAGGAAAAAATACGTATAGTCCTTTATGAGTACCTTGTCCCCATAGGCCTTGCAGATTCCCGATAATTCCACGGTCGTCCTCCCCAGACGGCTGGAAACCGATTCCATTTCCACAGCCTGCTCCTTCTCCGGCCCCCTGGCATCCCGAAGCGCCTCATACCGCTGGATCCGTCCCTTCTGCTTGGTGGATCTGGCCCGGGCACCCCGCTTCATCCACTCTAACTCCACCCGGAGGATGGACTGGCGCTTCCGCTCCGACGCCTGCTCCATATCCATCCGTTCAGCCTTCAGCTCCAGAAATCCCTCATAATTGGCCTGATAGCTGTACAGCTTCCCGTTGTCCAGCTCCACAATGCGGTTGGTAACGCTGTCCAGAAAATACCGGTCATGGGTGATCATAAGAAGAGCGCCCTTAAACCGCTTTAAATATTCCTCCAGCCAGTCCGCCATGGCGCTGTCCAGATGGTTTGTGGGCTCGTCCAGGACCAGCAGGTCTGCGGGTGATAAAAGGACCGAGGCCAGGGCCGCCCGCTTTTTCTGGCCGCCGGACAGCTGCCCGATCGGCTGGTCATGGTCCGGGATCCCCAGCCGGTTCAGCATGGCCTTTGCCTGGCTTTCCAGATCCCAGATCTGGTCATGGTACTGGCTCCGGTTCTCTCTGAGGACGCTTTCCAGCACCGTTTCTCCCTCCCGGAATACCGGATTCTGGGGAAGATACCGGATATCCAGGCTTCTCCCACGGACAACGGTTCCCGTATCCGGCTCCTCCAGGCCTGCCACCAGCTTTAAAAGGGTGGATTTTCCAGTTCCGTTGACGCCGATCAGGCCGATCTTATCTCCTTCATTGATGGAAAAATCCGCGTCGTTTAAGATCAGCCGTTCTGTATATGATTTTGTCAGATGCTCTGCCGTTACAAGATTCATGGTCTCTATACCCTTTCCTTTAGTCCCCGATGACCACTTCCACCGGACAGTGATCGCTTCCCAGAACGTCCGTATGGATGGCCGCGCTCACCAGACGGTCCTTCAGGCTGTCTGATACGCAGAAATAGTCGATGCGCCACCCGGCGTTCTTCTGGCGGGCGGAAAACCGGTAGGACCACCAGGAATAAACGCCCTCCAGCTCCGGGTTAAAGTATCTCCAGGTATCAATAAAGCCCGCATCCAGGAGCTTTGTGAATTTTTCCCGTTCCTCATCGGTAAAGCCCGCGTTCTTCCGGTTGGTCTTTGGATTTTTCAGATCGATCTCCTTATGGGCAACATTTAAGTCCCCGCAGAACACCACCGGCTTTTTCTCCTCCAGCTTTTTCAGATAGGAAAGGAAGGCGTCCTCCCACTCCATCCGGTAATCCAGCCGCTTCAATCCGTCCTGGGAGTTGGGCGTGTAGCAGGTGACCACATAGTAATCGTCAAATTCCGCAGTGATGACGCGCCCCTCCTTGTCGTGCTCCGGGATCCCCAGGCCGTAGGAAACCGAGACCGGCTCCTCCTTTGTGAACATGGCCGTGCCGGAATACCCCTTTTTTTCCGCATAATTCCAATACTGATGGTAGCCGGGAAGGTCCAGCTCGATCTGGCCCTCCTGGAGCTTGCTCTCCTGAATGCAGAAAATATCCGCATCCGACTCCTTTACATATTCTAAAAATCCCTTGCCCACGCACGCCCGGAGGCCGTTGACATTCCAGGAAATCATTTTTTTCATAAATTTTCTCCCCGTATGATCCGTATGATAAAATTTGCAGATGCTTTTTAAGTACATCTGCCTGACTCAGTTTTCACAGCTCCAGTATATCATCTTTCATGGCAATTTAAAAGAAATTTTCCGCACAAAGAAGCCCGCCTGCGGCGGGCGCATTTTCCTATGACAAAAGCCGGGGCCCGTCTGAACGGCGTTTCCCGGCTTTTTGTATGGGAGCGTTAATCCTTTAAGAATCTGGCTTCCCAGGCGTATTCTTCCATTTTTTCGATCTCTTCTTCTGTAAATCCGAATACGGTCCGCATCAGATCCAGCTCTTTATTTACATTGGTCCTGGAGCAGGTCATGTTGTCGGAGTTGATGGTCACCCGCACGCCTGCGTCAAAGAGCCGGCGGATGGGGTGGTCCTCCAGGCGGTCCACCACCTTTGTATGGTAGTTGCTGGTGACGCTGACCTCCAGGGTAATGCCCTCCTCCACCAGACGCTTCACAAGCTCTGGATCCTCAATGGCCGCCACCCCGTGGCCGATGCGCTTTGTGCCATAGGAAAGGGCGGTGCGCATGCTGTCCGGTCCCGCCGCCTCGCCTGCATGGATGGTCATGGGAAGACCGTATTCACGCACCTTTTCAAATACCGGCGCAAACATTTCCGTGGGGAACAGGCCCTCGGCCCCGGCGATATCCACGGCGCAGACCACGCTGCCCAGATATTTTTTCGCCGTCTCCACGGTCTGCATATTGAGCTCCTGGTTCGTGTCTCCCCTCATACAGCAGAGGATCAGGCCCACGCGGATCTGGGGGTATTCCTTCATCCCTCGCTCTGCGCCGCGGATGGCCGCCTCCACCACCTGGTCCTGGGTAAGCCCGCCGTTTACGGAAAGCTGCGGGGCAAAGCGGATCTCTGCGTAGGTCACGCCCTCCTTTGCCAGGTCCTCCACCAGCTCAAAGGTCACGCGCTCGATGGCGTCGGCCTTCTGGAGCACCAGAAGGGGCAGGGCAAACCGTTCCAGATATTCCTCCAGGGTCTTGCAGTCCTCGGGAACCTCCATTTTAAACTTCACATCCTCGGGGGAAGAGGCCGGAAGGGCGATCCCCTGTTCCTTTGCTAACTCCCATACGGTCTCCGGACGCAGAGAGCCGTCCAGGTGCAGATGGAGCTCGATCAGTTTCTTTTCGCTCATTGGGAAATTTCTCCTTTCATTCCTATTTTCCAGCCGCCGCCTTCATCTGTTTCTTTTTCTTATTGCGCTCCACCATAGCGCAGTAAACGGTGTATGCGATGATGATGATCAGGTACGGCATCATCTGGATGAACTGCAGCGGAATACCAGAAGACTGTAAGTAGTTGGCCAGGCTCTGGCAGAAGCCAAAGAGCAGGGAGGCCAGCATGCCGATCACGGCGTTTCCGGCGGCAATGGCCTGGGTTGCCAGGGCAATATAGCCGCGGCCCGCGGTCATTCCGGCAGAGAACAGGCCCACATAGCCCATGGACAGGAAAGCTCCGGCCATACCGGTCAGGATTCCGCTTAAGCTTAAGGCGGTATACTTGACCCGTTTTACATGGATGCCCACGGACTCAGCGGCGTCCGGAGACTCGCCCACCGCCCGGATATGCATGCCCAGCTCGGTGTATTTAAACATGTACCAGATCACAGCCACCAGGATCAGCGCCGCATACGTCAGCACATGATGGCCGGAAAGGATGGCTCCGATGACCGGGATGTCCTGGATCACCGGAATGTCGATGCTGGGAAGCTTTAAGGACGCCAGAGACGTGGAAGCTCCCTTTTCCCCGGTCAGAAGGTACAGGGCAAAGATCGTTCCTCCGGATGCAAAGGTATTTATGGCGATACCGGAGATAACGGAATTGGAATTCAGCTTCAAAATAAAGTAGGCCAGTATATTGCTGATCAGAAAGCCTGCCAGCACGGCTCCGAAAAAGCCGATCCATGCGCTCTGGGTAAAGGCGCTGACCACAACGCCCACAAAGGCAGAGATCAGCATGGTGCCCTCCAGGGCAATGTTGTTGGTTCCGGACCGGGAGGCGATCATGGCCCCCAGGGTCGTAAGGAGCACCGGAGTGGCGCTTCTGAATACGGCAAAATAAAACTCCGGAAGACTCAGTGTATTGATGATATCCTGTAAGATCATATTTATGCCTCCCCTCCCAGCGCTTTTTTCGCTTCCTGGCGCTGCTTCCAGCCAGCCATGAACCGCTCTGCCGTTACAAACAGGATCAGAACCGCCTGGATAATGGATACCAGCTCGTTCTGAACGTCGGACCGTCTGGACATGAGATCCGCTCCCACACGGATGTAAGCCAGGAAAAAGGCGGCCAGCGGCACATTCTTCGGGTTATTTCCGGAAAGAATGGCGATGATCACGCCGTCCCAGGCGTAGGATGGAGAATCCTGCCAGTTGAACCTCTGGTACATGGCCATCTGCTCCACAGCGCCGCCAAGACCAGCAACGGCTCCGGCGATCACCTGGGTCAGGATGATGACCCGGCTTGTGTTGATGCCGGAATATTTGGCAAATTCCGGATTACTTCCGGAAATGCGGATCTCATATCCGAACTTCGTCTTGTATACAAGAAGGTATAACAGGATCACCACCGCAATGGCGATCAGATATCCGGCGTGGAATTTGGTTCCGCTGATGAGGCTTCCCAGGGAAGCTGTGGGCTGGTATTTTAAGGACGCAAAGGTTCCGGCCGCCCGGTCCGCCAGGAATTTTGTGACCGTATAGATCCCCAGGTAGAAGAACACATAGTTGAACATCAGGGAGGTCACCAGCTCGTTGGTATGGAAGTATACCTTTAAAAGAGCCGGGATGCTTCCGATGATGCCGCCCACCACGGCAGCCAGCAGCATGATCACCGCCGGATGGAGCCCCGCAGGAAGAGCCGTCTTGATGGCCAGGGCTGCGGTCACCACGGCACCTGTGTAAAGGCAGGCGTCTGCGATCATGGAAAAGTTTCCGGATTTAAACACCAGTCCCAGGGCCAGGCCCGTAAAGATCAGCGGTACGCTGCTGGCAAAAACGTCAAAGAAATGGCGCTTGGACTGCAGCGGTCCCAGGAACAGGTTATAGATAGCCGTCACCGGCTCCTCGCTGACTCCGAAGATGATGGCCACCGTCAGGACGAAGGCGATGCCAAAGGCACAAAGGAGTCTTACAGCTGTAAATTTCTTACTCACAGTACGCACCTCCGATCTGCTCTTTTGAATCTTCCTTTACTCCCAGCATATAAAGTCCCAGGTCGTTTTCCGACGTATTCTTTACATCGCTGATATGGCCCACGATCCGGCCCTCATGCATGACCAGGATCGTATCGCTTAAGGAAAGGATCTCGCTCAGGTCGGCAGATACAAGTAAAATGGCCTTTTTTCTGGCCCGCATGTCCACGATCTTCTTCCGGATGAACTCGATGGCTCCCACGTCGATGCCCCGGGTGGGCTGGTTCATGATAAGAAGGTCCGGATCATAGTCAAATTCCCGGCCCACGATCAGCTTCTGGACATTTCCGCCGGAAAGCTCCGATACGGACTGCTTTGAGTTATCGAATTTCACCAGGAACTCCTTTAGGATCCGGTTGGCAAAGCCGCTTACCTTTTTGCTGTCGATGAGCCCCCTGGATTTTAACTGCCCCGTATAGTATACCTTGGAAATGGCGTTGTCCTCCAGACTCAGCTTCGGAGCGGAGCCGTACCGCATCCGGTCTTCGGATACATGGGAAATTCCGGCCTCCTGGCGTTTTAATACGGAGGCTCCCGTCAGATCCTCCCCGTTCAGTCGCACCTCTCCGTGCTGAAGCTTTAAGGTGCCCACAATGGCCTCCACCAGCTCCGACTGGCCGTTTCCGTCGATGCCCGCGATTCCCAGGATCTGCCCCTCTTTAATGGAAAAGGAAACGTGATCCAGCCGGGTCTTTCCGAACTGGTCGGCGTATACCAGATCCTTTACGGAGAAAACGGTCTTGCCGAAATCCGCCTCCTCCTTTTCGATATCCAGACTCACCTCACGGCCTACCATCAGCCGGGAGATCTCATTCTCATCCAGATCCGAGATCTCGTAGGTTCCCATGGCCTTTCCGTCCCGCAGGATGGTCATGCGGTTGCAAAGGGCCTTTACCTCGTTTAATTTATGGGAAATGAAGATGATGGTATGTCCGCTTTCCTTTAAAAGCATTAACTGCTCAAACAGCTCCTCCGTCTCCTGAGGCGTAAGAACTGCCGTGGGCTCGTCCAGGATCAGGATATGGGCGCCTCTGTAAAGGGCCTTGAGGATCTCCAGCTTCTGGCGCATGGCCAGGGAGATATCCTCTACCTTTTCCTCTGCCTCCACCTTCAGGTTATACTTTTCCGACAGCTCCTTTGTGATCTCCACCGCCTTTTTCCGGTCCACCTTAAAGGGCGATCCGGTCTCGGCCCCCAGGATCAGGTTCTCTGCCACGGTCATGGACGGAACCTGCATAAAGTGCTGGTGCACCATTCCCAGTCCGGCGGCGATGGCGTCGCTGGAGGACGTAAAGCGGACTTCCTTTCCGTCCACAAAGATCTGTCCCTCGGTGGGCGCCAGCATGCCAAATAACATTTTCATCAGCGTGGATTTTCCCGCGCCGTTTTCCCCCACCAGCGCATGGATCTCGCCTTTTTTCACACTAAGATTGACGTTGTGGTTGGCCACAACTCCCCCCGGATACACCTTTGTGATATTCCGGGCTTCCAGGATATTCCCCTGCTCCATATGATTTTCCTCCGTAACGGTTCCGAGCCTTTCCGGATCGTTACCTTCTTTCTGTTCTGTGCGAAAGGCGCTGCCGCAAAAGGAACGCGGCGGGACTCTCCAAAGTCCAGAAACCGCTCTTTTGCAGCAACGCCTTCCAAAGCGTCCGTTTTCCCGAAAGATTACTGGGCGCCGTTAATGATTCCCTTTAATGTCTCCTCATCCATGCCGTATGCGGTGTCCACTGTCACCTCGCCGGCCAGGAGCTTATCCTTTGCATCGTTCACAGCAGTCCTTACGTCCTCCGGTACTACCGCATTGTAGATCTCGTTGTCAGCAAGGCCCACAGCGCCTTCTGCAAGTCCAAGGGTCTCATGCTCGCCGTAAGGAAGCTCGCCGGCCTGGGCTCTCTCGATGGAGCTGAAAAGGCTGTCGCCTACGCCCTTGATGGCGGAGGAGATGATGTAGTTGGCCTCGTCCTTTCCTTCATATGCCAGAGCCTGGTCAGAGTCTACGCCGATCACGTACTTCTGGCTCTCAGCGCCTGCCTCGATAACGCCTACGGAAGCCGGGCCTGCAGCAACGAATACGCAGTCAGCACCGGAGGAATACTGAGTCAGAGCCAGCTCCTTTGCAGTAGCAGAGTCCACATAGGAACCAACGTAGGAAACCAGGACCTTAATGTCCGGATTTACAAACTGAGCGCCCTCGATGTAGCCCACAGCAGAGTCGTTGATAACGGCTGCCGTATCCTTTGCGCCTACGAAGCCGATCACGGCGTCCTCATTGGCGTACTCCATATCGGAGGAGGTCACGCTGGCTGCCAGAACGCCGGCTAAGAATGCACCCTCGTTCTGCTTGTAGCTCATGGAATATACGTTGCTCAGGTCTCCGATGGTATAATCCACGTCTGTGTCAAAGATGATGAACTTCTTCTCCGGGAATTCCTGGGCCACTTGCTCGGTGATCTCCTTCATGTCCCAGAGACCGGTGATGATGATGTCCGCGTCAGACTCGGCGGCGTCCAGCATGGAGCCCTCGAATTTTGTCTTATCGGTTCCCATCTCGATCATCTCGACCTCGACCTGATCTCCCATTTCGCTCTCGATCTTCTTCATTCCGGCCTGGGCGGAATCGTTGAATGCCTTGTCGCCGAAGGAACCCGTCACAAGAAGGGTCACCTTG
Source organism: uncultured bacterium (assembly GCA_905215775.1). GTDB lineage: Bacteria > Bacillota > Clostridia > Lachnospirales > Lachnospiraceae > Alitiscatomonas. The sequence goes on along the minus strand of CAJMRM010000005.1, from coordinate 62,771 downwards.
ATCTTCTCACCAGAAGCGGCCTCTGTCTCTTTCTTTTCTTCCTCTGCCTTTGTCTCGGTCTCCTTTTCAGCACCAGCCTCAGCGGAGGTCTCCTTTCCGGCTGCAGTGGTCTCCTCAGAGCCGTTTCCTGCGCATCCGAACAGCATGCTGGCGGTCATAGCCATCACGGCAGCGCCGCATAAAAATTTCTTTTTCATAATACGTCATTCTCCTTTGCTGTAAATAAAATTAGTTGATTTATTCAAACTATCCAGTTTTTCCAGATAGTCTGTTTTACTCATTACAGGGCGGAATGCCTCCTTGATCTTCCAGGCGGCTGCGCCTCCATCGGAAAGCAGCTCCTCAATGGCATCGGCAAAATACCGGGCCGGGATCTCAAAGGCCTGGACCGGATCTGCGGTCTTAAAGTCCTTGCCGTGGATGGTCCCGGAAAAGCCTGCGGTCCCGATCTCCACCGTGGGCCACATCATGGAAATATCGCCCATGTCGCCGGAAGCGAAGCCGTGGGTGCCCTGGGCGATCATGGAATCATCCATGTAATTGCGGATGTGCTTCTTTAAAATCTCCGTCAGATTTTCGTCCTGGTGAAGCGGGAAATAGCCCGGCGTATCCTGGATCTCCAGATCGCAGCCGATGGCCATAGCCCCTGCCTTTAAGGAACGGTTTACCTTTTCCTCTGTCTCGAAAATGGCATCCACAGTCCTTGCCCGCACATACATCTCCATCTGGGTCCTGGACGGGATCGTATTGACGGTCTGTCCGCCCTCCTGCATCACAAAGTGGACGCGGATGGCGTCCTCAGCCCGGAAGGTCTCTCTCTGGAAATTGATGGCCGTCATGGCCAGGCTCGCGGCGTTTAAGGCATTGACGCCGCCCTCGGGGTTGGCTCCCGCGTGGGCCGCCTTTCCCTTAAAAATGGCCCGCTTCTGAATAAAGCCGTTTAAGCTGGCTCCGATCTCCGCGTGGTATTTTTCCATATCCAGCCCCATGGCATGGCAGGACAGCATAATATCAATCTTGTCAAAAACGCCCTCATAGATCATTTCCTGCTTTCCGGACGGATATTTCAGCTTTCCGCCGGCGATCAGGGATCTTCTGTAATCCATGTCGCAGAACTCTTCTCCCGGCGTAAAGAGCAGAGTGACCGTTCCGCAAAGGTCCTCCAGCATTCCGGATTCCTTAATAGCCAGAAACAGGCTCAGCATCACGCCGGTCTGGGCGTAGTGGCCGCAGGTATGGGCCGCGTAATCGTCCTTATTGGCGTAAGGATGGCCCAGGGTGGGGACCGCGTCAAATTCCGCGATGAGGCCGATGCCGGGACCCGGCTTTCCGGAGTCCAGAGTGGCCGTAAGGCCTGTATAGGCCACGTCTTTATAGGGGATCCCCGCCTGTCTTAAGGCTTCTATAACCTTCTCCCGGCTGCGGAATTCTTTAAAGCCCAGCTCCGGGTGACAGTAGATATCTTCGCTCAGTTCTATGATCCGCGGAAGGATCTCTGTAAGCTTTTCCTGTATTTTTTTCATGTTTTTCCCTCCTCGTCTGGTCGGTCGTTAAAAGGGTAACAGCGTTATAATAATCGAAAAAAAGGGCCGTGTCAAGAATAGAAGCGATTCTGCCGCAAAAAAGAAACGCCCGGGCCCCTTTGGCAGGACTCCGGACGTTCTTGCTTTTCTATTCTCAAACGGTCATCTGGAAAGGATGGGCCTTACGGACCTCTGCAGCTTCGGCCCGAGGGTCACAACCAGAAGGATCTTCACCGCGTCTCCGGGAAGGTACGGGAGCACGCCAACGCCAAGAGCCGCCGTAAACGTAAGCGACATCTGCTCCGCCAGCCATACGGTCCCGAACAGGTAGCATATGGCCGTACCCAGAACCATTCCGATCCCATGGAGGAACCGGCAGTCCGGGAACCGTTCCACTGCAAAGCCCGCGGCCAGGGTCATAAAGATAAAGCCCAGAAGGTAGCCGCCCGTGGGACCGGCCAGCTTCCCAAGTCCGCCCGCAAAGCCGGAAAACACAGGAAGTCCTGCGGCCCCCAGAAGCAGATACAGGCCAAAGCTCATGAGAGAGCCCTTCATTCCCAGGATGTAGACCATAAAATAAAGCACCAGATTCGTCAGACTGATGGGCACCGGACTTATGGGGATGGGCAGGGCCATGGGGCCAAAAATACACAGCACCGCCGTCATCAGCGCCGTGACCGTCATTTGAACCGTCGTCATTCTTCCCTTTTTCAGTGAAGCAGTTTTTTCCATAATATTGATTCTCCTCTGTGGATTTCCTCTGGTGGCCCGGTTCCGGAAAGCTCCGGCTCCGTCATATTGTCAACCAGAACCATATTCATGTTTACATTATAACAGAGGTTTTCAAATTGTCAACTGATTTATTTTTATAGTTTACATTGTTTCCGGACCGGCGCTTGCACAGCCCTCTCCCGCGTGCTACACTGATATCAGAAATCTTTTGCGCCGTTTCCGGAGGAACTGAAACCGGCGGCGACCCGGAATCCGGACGGGCTCCGGCAAAATATACAGGATGGTGAGCAGTATGATGGAACAGTTATCCATGTTCGATTACAAAGAGACCATGTCTCCTCTGGCCAGCCGGCTGCGGCCGGAGTCTCTGGAAACCTTTGTGGGCCAGAAGCACCTGTTGGGAAAAGGCAAGCTTTTGCGCCAGCTCATCGACCAGGACCAGATCCCTTCTATGATCTTCTGGGGTCCTCCCGGCGTCGGAAAGACCACTCTGGCCAGCATCATCGCCAGAAGGACCCACGCCGACTTCGTGAATTTCAGCGCCGTCACCAGCGGGATCAAGGAAATCAAGGAGGTCATGGCAAGGGCCGAGCTGAGCCGCCGCTCCGGCCTCCGGACCCTGGTGTTTGTGGACGAGATCCACCGCTTCAATAAGGCCCAGCAGGACGCATTTCTCCCTTATGTGGAAAAGGGGAGCATCATCCTCATCGGGGCCACCACGGAAAACCCGTCCTTTGAGATCAACGCGGCTCTTTTGTCCCGGTGCCGTGTTTTCGTTCTCCAGCCCCTCTCCGCCGACGACCTGACAGAGCTTCTCCGCCATGCCTTAAAAAGCCCCAGGGGCTTCGGCTACCTGAATGTGGAGATCGGAGAGGAGCTCATCTCCGCCATTGCGGCCTTTGCGGGCGGGGACGCCAGAACGGCTCTTAACGTGCTGGAGATGGCTGTGACCAACGGGACCATCACACCGGAAAAGACCATTGTGACCCGGGAGGTGCTGGAGCAGTGCATCAGCAAAAAATCCCTTCTGTACGATAAGAACGGGGAAGAGCATTATAACCTGATCTCCGCCCTCCACAAATCCATGCGCAACAGCGATCCCGATGCCGCCGTCTACTGGCTGGCCCGGATGCTGGAGGCCGGGGAGGATCCCCTGTACATTGCCCGGCGGCTGATCCGGTTTGCCACCGAGGACATCGGACTGGCAGATAATAACGCCCTTTCCCTGGCAGTCTCCGTTTACCAGGCCTGCCACTTCCTGGGAATGCCGGAATGCAATATCCACCTGACCCATGCTGTGGTCTATCTGTCCCTGGCGCCCCGGTCCAATTCGGTCTACATGGCCTACGAGCATGCCAAAAAGGACGCCTTGAACATGCTGTCCGAGCCGGTCCCCCTGGTGATCCGCAACGCGCCCACCGGGCTTATGAAGGAGCTGGATTACGGAAAGGGCTATGTCTACGCCCACGATACGAAGGAGAAGATCGCCCGCATGGAATGTCTGCCGGAATCCTTAAGGGGAACCCGGTACTACATCCCCAATGAGGCGGGAGAAGAAAGAAAACAGGCGGAACGGCTGGAAGAGGTGCAAAGGTTCCGGGAAAAGGGAGAGCCTCCCGCCGGTCCGGCATAGCTCCCCCTTCCTCCGGGCATAAAAAGGCAGACGGCGGAGCCTTCCTCTGCTCGTTCTGCCGTCTGCCCTGCTCCTATCCTGAAATCCATGGCGGCTTCCAGCCGCCGGCGCGGATCCGGTCTATTCCGCCATCATATCCAGTCCCGTCATAGCCAGCACCTTCACAGCCGCCAGAAGCGCCCGCTTGCCTGCCGGTCCGCCGGAGGCCTCCGCAAAGGGAGCCGTATGGGTCCCCAGGCCCTCGCCGACGCCGATATAAAACTGGGCCGCAGGCATGGCGTGGGTCACGTTGCCCACGTCTGTGGAGCCGATCCCCTGGGTCAGGTCCCTGGGAATGTGGTGCTCGCCGATGAAGTTCATGTTGTTTTCCACGGCCTCCACCAGTCTCCGGTCGTTTCTCACATCCTCAATAAGATAGCCGTCCTGGGAGATCTCCACCTCCACGCCGGCACACATGGCCGCACCCTGGGCGCACCGGTCGATGACGGCGATCACTTCCTTTAAATATTCCGAATCCAGAGCGCGGATATTAAATTTGCATACAGCCCGCTCGGGAACGATGTTCACGGCAGTACCGCCTTCCAGGACGATTCCGTGTACCCTTGTATAATCCTTAAAATGGAGTCTCTGGGAATCGACGGCATGGAACATCTGCATCACACCGTTTAAAGCGCTGGCTCCCACCCAGGGACAGGCTGCCGTATGGGCCGGTTTCCCCTTAAAGGTATACACCTTATTCACAGCCGCAAAGGAAATATCGTCGGCCATGGACAGGTCGCTGGGATGCATGATCAGGGACATGTCCACGCCTTCAAAGATCCCTTCGTCCAGCATGGTGATCTTTCCGCTTCCATTTTCCTCCGCCGGCGTGCCAAATACCTTCAGTGTTCCGCCGATGCCGTATTTTTCCATGATCTCCTTTAAAACCACTCCTGCCCCGGCGCCGCTGGTACCGATAAGGTTATGGCCGCAGGCGTGTCCCAGCTCGGGAAGGGCGTCGTACTCGCACAAAAATGCAAAGGTCATTCCCGGCTTTCCGCTGTTATATTCCGCCACAAAGGCCGTATCCAGGGATCCCGCTCCCCGCTTTACAGAAAAGCCGTGGCGCTCCAGAAGACTGCATAATTCGTTCTGTGCCATTTTTTCCTGAAACGCCAGCTCCGGATGTTCAAAAATACAGGCGCTCACTGCCTCAAATTCCTCTCTGTGGGCCTCTGCAAGCGCTTCGATCTCATGCTTCATTCCTGTCATATCCATGATCCGTTCCCCTCCATGCTCCTTTTTCCTGTTTGTTTCCCCCTCGGGAGGCGGCGCTGCCCCTCCGGAGGATTTTCTGCGCCCGGAATTTCTGCGGCGCACGCAGAAACCGGTATGCGCAATGCGCAGCGTCCATGGACATTGTACCATCTTCTCTCCGTTTTCACAAGGACATAGCAGAGTCTTTTATGTTTTTTTCTGATCTGGCGCAATTTTCTCCACAATTTTATTGTCATATCCCAAATTACTGATATAATATAGATAGACTTTTTATTCAGGAAACTATATCTGATTTAGGAGGAATCTTATGACCACATTATTTACCAACGGAAACCTTGTGGATGTGATCGGCCAGACCGTACTCGCCGGCGGCAGCATCCTGGTGGAAAACGGCATGATCAAAGAGGTGGGAGCCGGCATCGCTGCTCCCGAGGGCGCAAAGGTCGTGGATCTGGGCGGAAAAACTGTGCTTCCCGGACTTTTCAACTGCCATGTACATATGTGCTCCGACGCCGGGACCGGCGCAAGGGAAACCATTTCCGACGCCGCAGTCACCATCCGTGCGCTTAAAAACTTAAAAACACTGCTGAATTCCGGCGTGACCTACATCCGCGACGCAGGTGCTCCTAAATATATCGATGTGGACCTCCACAACGCGCAGTTAAAGGGTGAGATCCAGGCTCCTGAAATGCAGACCGCATGCCGCTGCATCTGTATGACCGGAGGACACGGTCACGATTCCGGCCGCGAAGCCGATGGTCCCGACGACTGCAGAAAGGCAGCCAGAGAGCAGTTAAAGGCCGGAGCCAACTGGATCAAGGTCATGGCCACCGGCGGCGTTATGACCAAGGGTGTTGAACCGGGCTCCCCGCAGATGACTGAGGAAGAGCTCCGCGCAGCCATCGAAGAGGCACACAAGGCAGGCGCTAAGACCTTCACCCACGCCCAGGGCATGGAGGGCATCAAAAACGCGCTGAGGGCCGGCGTGGACTCCATTGAGCACGGCTTCTTCATGGACGACTGGTGCTTTGACTTTATGAAGGAGCACAACGTATTCTTCGTTCCCACCCTGGCCGCTCCCTACTGGATCAAAAAATACGGCACTGACGCCGGGATCCCCGATTACATGGTGAAAAAAGTAGAAAAGACCATCGACGCCCACCAGGATACCTTCCGCCGCGCCCATAAGGCAGGCGTTAAGATCGCCCTGGGAACCGATGCGGGAACCCCCTTCAATAAATACGATATGACCGGCTTTGAGTGCATCCTGATGGTGGAGAACGGAATGACTCCCATGGAAGCCATCCGGTGCGGCACCATCAACGCGGCCGAGCTCATGGACGTAAAGGACACCCACGGCTCCATCACTCCGGGCAAAAAAGCCAACTTTGCCGTCTTTGAAAAGAGCCCCCTGGAGGATATCCACGCCATCCTGGACTGCTCCATGACCGTCCTGGGCGGAGAGGTCGTGTTTGAGAAATAATACACCGGTTCCCTGTGTTTCTTGAAAATTCCTCTTGAATATTTTCAATGTTTATTATAGAATGTATACAATGATAAAAAAAGGAGGTAATTCATCATGGCATATGTAATTAACGATACTTGCGTTAGCTGCGGTTCCTGCGCTGGCGAATGTCCGGTAAATGCAATCTCTCAGGGAGACGGCAAATACGAGATCGATGCAGATGCATGCATCAGCTGCGGAACATGTGCAGGTGTATGTCCCACTGGCGCTATCAGCGAGGGCTAATATCTCACGTATTAAGAGAATACATAAAAGCTGCTGCGCTTTATTTGCGACAGCAGCTTTTTTGTTGTATCCATTTTTGTTTTACAGCTTGTTCCCATTTCTCCCAAACTTCTTCTTTTTTCCAAAGCCCCCGGAGAAAAACGGGATCCGGGAAGCGGCGGCCTCCGCCTTTCCCCTGTTTTCCCGCTGATACAGGCGGATCGTCTCATCCAGCTGGCGGAACCGCTCCTCGTCCCTTTCGTCAGCCACCCGCATCAGGTAATCCACCTCTTTTAAGACCTTATCGTTGACCATACGGCTGATATCCTGACTCAGCTTCTCGTTGTTTTCCTCAATGGCCTGTCCGATCATCCGGCCCAGCATGGCGCGGAACTGCTCCGCACGCTCTTCCGCCATCATGGCGGTCAGAGCCCGGTCGTCCATGGTCTTTACCTTCTCGTCCTCGTTTTCTGTACAATCCTTTAAAGCAGCCACAACATCCTCCTCCAGAATATCACTGGGGACAACCACCTCTCCGTCTGATTCCAGAGATCTGGCAAGCGCCGCTTTAATGGCCTTGAGCTGATATCCCTTCTCCTTCAGCTCCTTGATCTGCTTAAAAAGCCGGATGTGAAGATCCGTATAATATCTGTGTCCCATTTCATTCCTTGGTATGTTCATTTCCAGCTCTTCTTCCCAATACCGGAGAACGTGGGATTCAACATCCACCTTTCTCGAGGCGTCGGAAATCAGATAGTGCGCGTCTGCCATGGTTGTCCTCTTCCTTTCCATATTACTGACTTTGTTCGTCATATGATACCCGGGTCTCAAGTTCAAACACCCTCCCGCAAGCAGGCTTGCATCGGGTGTATTGACCTTTCGACCCTGGTATCATAATATGTGAGGACGTTCCAGAATATTCCAAAAATGTTGAGATACAGTCTCAATGGCCTTACTGCTCCTTGGCCATGTTCACAAATCTTGTGAGCTCCGGCCTCCAGCCCAGATTTACGGTGCCGATGGGGCCGTTACGCTGCTTGGCGATGATGACCTCCGCCACGTTGGGCGTATCTGTGTCTTTATTATAATAATCATCCCTATACAGGAACATGACCACGTCCGCGTCCTGCTCGATGGCACCTGACTCACGCAGGTCCGACAGCATGGGCCTATGGTCCGTCCTGGATTCGCAGGCCCGGGAAAGCTGGGACAGGGCGATGACCGGGGCGTTGAGCTCACGGGCCAGGGCCTTTAAGGAACGGGAGATCTCCGAGATCTCCTGCTGGCGGTTGTCGCCGTTTTTCGCGCTTCCGGTCATCAGCTGGAGGTAGTCGATCATCACCAGATCCAGGCCGTATTCCAGCTTCACCTTCCGGCATTTGGAACGCAGCTCCATGACGGAAATGCCCGGCGTATCGTCGATCATCAGCTTTGAATTTCCAATGGTGCCGATGCCCTCCACCACCGCGTCCCAGTCGGCGTCCGTCAGCGTTCCCGTCCGCAGCTTCTGGGAATCCACATTGGACTCCATGGCCAGCATTCGGTTCACCAGCTGCTCCTTGGACATCTCCAGGCTGAAGATCAGACACGTCTTCTGGCGGCGCACCGCGATATAGTCCGCTATATTTAATACAAAGGCCGTCTTTCCCATGGAAGGACGGGCGGCAATGAGGATCAGATCCGACGGCTGAAGACCCGACATCCGATAGTCCAGATCAATGAAGCCGGTGGCCAGCCCTGTCACCGTGGATTTGGAACGGGTGGCCTGCTCGATCTTATCCAGAACGTTTAAAGCCACCTGGCGGATGGGGACAAAATCGCCGCCGGTCCGGCTCTGGAGCAGATGGAAGATCTGTTTTTCCGTGTCTGCCAGGATCGTATCCAGCGGCTCCTTTCCCGCATAGCAGGAATTGGCGATCTCTTCGTTGATCTTGATCAGGCGGCGCAGGACCGCTTTTTCATGGACGATGGCGGCATAGGACCGCACATTGGCCGACGTGGGCACCGTGGCCATAATATCCCGGACGGCCTCCAGGCTGCACACCTCCGGCGGCACGTCCTTTTCCTTCAGCCGGTTCTGGAGGGTCACCAGATCCACCGGCTGGCCCTCGTTGAACAGCTCCACCATGGTCTCAAACATGACGCCGTACTGACGCTGGTAAAACTCATCGGCCACAACGGTCTCCGACGCGGCGATGATCGCATCCCGGTCCATCAGCATGGCGCCGATGACCGACTGCTCCGCCTCCACACTGTGGGGGAGAACCCGCTTTACTAACGCATCTTCCATATCCTTACGCCTCTGTCACCTTGACTCTCAGCTTTGCAGTTACATCCTTATGGAGCTTGATGGGCACCTCAAAGGTCCCCAGGCTGCGGATGGGGTCCGTTAAGACCATTTTCTTCTTATCAATATCCAGGTGCAGCTGGTCGGCCGCCGCTTTGGCGATCTCCTTGGTAGAAACGGATCCGAAGGTCCTTCCGCCCTCTCCGGCCTTGATGGAGACTGTCACCGAAAGCTCGCCGATCTTTTCCGCCAGGGCCTTTGCTTCTGCCAGCTGTTCAGCAGCCACCCTGGCCTCGTTGGCCTTCTGGAGCTTCAGATCATTCAGATTCTTCGTATTGGCCTCCACGCCCAGCTTCTTCGGAAGGATAAAGTTTCTCGCATAGCCGTCGTTGACCTTTACGATCTGTCCTTTTTTTCCAAGTGCCTTTACATCCTCTAATAATACAACTTCCACGTTAAAATTCTCCTTTCTCTTTCATCGCCAGGATCACATTTTTGATCTTTTCCTTTGCCTCTTCCACAGTCGCTCCGGGAAGCTGGGCTCCGGCGGTGGTCCTGTGTCCGCCTCCGCCCAGCTTTTCCATCATTACCTGGACGTTGATCTCATCAATGGAGCGGGCACTGACATAGATCTTTCCGTTATAGGGGGTCAGGACCACAGAGGCCTTGATCCCGATGATATCCAGAAGCTCGTTGGCCGCCTGGGCTCCCACCACCGTGGGACTCTCCACATTCTCAGCCGGGCATACGCTGATGGCAAAGGCCCCCTCAAAGACCTCCGCCTGGCGGACCGCCTCGGCCCTGGCCTTGTAGTCCTCCATTTTATCCCGGAACAGCTTCCTTACTCTGGTCACATCAGCGCCGTTTCTCCTTAAGAATGCCGCGGCCTCGAAGGTCCTGACTCCGGCCTGGTTTGTAAAATTGTTGGTATCGATGACAATACCGGCGTACATGGCATCGGCCTCCAGAGATTTGATCCGGATGCTGTCCGTCACATACTGTAAGATCTCCGCCACCAGCTCACAGGCTGAGGAGGCATAGGGCTCCACATAGGATAGGGTAGCGTTGCTGATGATCTCGCTGGACTGGCGGTGATGGTCGATGACCACGATGGTCTTCACCAGCTTCAAAAGCTGGGGCTCTTCCGTATAGCTGGGACGGTTCACATCCACCACCACAAGCGCTGTGGACGGATCCACCAGCTCCGCCGCGTCGTCTCCCGTAAGGAAAAGATCCTGGGGATAATCGCTGTTATTGATAAAGCGGTCCATCATGGGCCGTACCGAGGAGGTAACCTCGTTGATGACGATATGGGCCTTCTTTCCAAGGGCAGAAGCGATCCGGTATACGCCGATGGCTGAACCGAAGGAGTCGATGTCCCCGATCTTATGTCCCATGATCAGAAGGCGGTCCTTGGTCTCCAGAAGCTCCCGGAGGGCGTGGGCCTTGACACGGGCCTTCACGCGGGTCGTCTTTTCCAGCTGCTGGGATTTTCCTCCGTAATACTGGATCCGTTCGCCATTTTTCACCACAGCCTGGTCGCCGCCGCGGCCCAGGGCCATATCGATGGCGATCCGGGCGTACTCATAATTCCGGATATACGTATCGCCGTTGATGCCGATCCCGATACTTAAGGTAACGGCCATCTCGTTTCCAATATTGACCGTCTTAACATCCTCCAGGAGGCTGAACCGTTCTTCCTCCAGAGACGGCATATATTTCTGCTCGATGGCAAAGAAATATTTGTCCTTTTCCATCTTTTTTACGATGCCGTTGACGCCGGAAATGTATTTGCTGACCTTCCGGTCGATGAGGGCCACCAAAAGCGACCGGCGCACCTCCTCCACGCTCTCCAGCGCTTCGTCATAGTTGTCCAGATAAATAAGGCCCGCCACCATCTTCTGGTCCGTGATGGCCTGCATATATTCATGGATCTTCGTCTCATCGTAAAGGTATACGGCCAGCACCCGCTGCTCCGTTTCCTGGCCCGGCGCACCGGAGAGCAGGCCGCTGTCCGACTGGATCGTCACCCGCTTTAAGGAAACCCTGTAAATGGCTCCTCCATACGCGCACTGGACCTCCAGAGCATGGTCCATTTTTTCCAGTCCCTCCTCTGTGATCTCCGGGAACAAGACCGTAAGACTGCGCCTGGCGCTTTTTTCATCCTTGATCACCGCCGAAAACGCCCGGTTGGTCCATAAAAGCCGCCCCATTTCATCGGCGATCCCGTAAGGCAGCTCCATGGAAGCCATCAGGTTCTTCTGGCTCTGGTCGAAATCCGCGGCAAAGCCCACAAGCCCTGTCAGGATCCGCTTTTTTCCATACCAGAAGAGGATACCCGCGCAGAACGCATACAGGACCGTAAACACGGCCATGACCATACCGGCTTTGCCGGAAACCAGGCCCACCGCCCCGTTGGCGCAGAGGACCAGGACCGAGAGTACCACGGGCCACTGCATGTATTTCTGCAGCACATTCCTGACCTTTTTATTCTCTTTCATGCTTTTCTCCTATTTCCAGGCCTTTCCGGGCCATGGCAGAACAACAACGCAAAATTCCTTATATGTTCATCATTATATCATATCCCGCCTTGTTTGTAAATTTTAACCGAGCTTTTCACGGGATTTCCATGGAATCCCGGCCGCCTGGCGCCCTTATGGTCCGATTCGTTTCGTTCCTCTCCGCCCGTTCCGGCTCTTTCCCCTTCTCCCGGTTGACATTCTCCAGAATCCGTGTAATATATTGAGTGGCGCTGCCCGGAGAAGGCCGCGCAGACCCCTTTCCCGGCGCGCTGCGTCCGGAGCGTATCATACAGAATTTACGGAGGAATAAAAAATGGCCCTGGAAAATGATCTCGGTCGTGACGATATAAAAAGGCTTGTATGGCGCATTGCCATCCCCAGTATGCTGGCCCAGTTCGTCAGCGTCCTTTACAGCATTGTGGACCGTATGTATATAGGAAACATCCCCGACGTGGGGAGCGTCGCCCTGGCGGGAGCCGGCGTCTGCGGCCCTGTGGTGACCATGGTGGGAAGCGTTGCCTTCTGGGTAGGCATCGGCGGCTCCCCCCTGATGAGCATGAAGATGGGCCAGGGAGATATGAAGACCGCCAAAAGGATCCTGGCCAACAGCTTTCTTTTGTTGGCGGTGGCGTCGGTCCTTCTCGTGGCCCTCATTTATCCCTTCCGCGAGCCCATGCTGCGGTATTTCGGCGCCAGCGACACCACCTATCCCTACGCCAACACCTACTTCAGCATCTATCTGACGGGTACCTTTTTCGCCCTTATGGCCACGGGAATGAACCAGTTCATCATCTCCCAGGGCTTTGCAAAGACCGGCATGTATTCGGTGATCATCGGCGCCGTTTTAAATATCGTCCTGGACCCCGTGTTCATCTTCGCCTTGCACATGGGCGTGGCCGGAGCTGCCATGGCCACGGTCCTCTCCCAGATGGCCAGCTGCGCCTTTGTGCTGACCTTCCTCTTTGGGAAAAAGGTTCCGGTAAGGATCAGCTTCGGCGGCTATGACCGGAAGCTGATCCAGAGGATCCTGCTGGTGGGCTTTACGCCCTTTATCATCATCGCCGTGGACAATGTGATGATCATTTCCATGAACTCGGTGCTCCAGACCTACGGAGGCCCCGGCGAGGGCGATATGCTGATCACCTGCGCCACCATTGTCCAGAGCTTCATGCTGGTGATCACCATGCCCCTGGGCGGCATCACCGGCGGAACCCAGACCATCCTGGCCTTCAACTACGGGGCCGGACAGCCGGACCGGGTGAAAAAGGCCCAGCGCTTCATCTTCCTTTTAAGCGCCGGATACACCACGCTCCTGTTTATCCTGGCCCAGACTGCGGGACACATCTTCGTGCGCCTGTTCACCTCGGACCCGGCCCTGATCGCCGAGGCTGCAAAGACGGTAAAGATCTACACCCTGGCTGTGATCCCCTTAAGCATCCAGTATGTGATCGTGGATGGCTTCACCGGCCTTGGAAAGGTCCAGCTTTCCCTGCCCCTGTCCTTTTTCCGGAAGCTGGTCTACTTCCTTCCGCTCTTTCTGCTGCCCCGGTTCTTCGGCGCCAGAGCCACCTTTTATGCGGAGCCCATTTCCGACATCATCGCCCCTGTGGTATCCATCTTCGTATACGCCGTGGCCATGAAGCGGATCTTAAAAAAGCCGGTGATCCCCAACTTCTAAGGACCGCCGGATGAGCGTCTGCACTCCCGGCCCGCATCCGGGAGACGCCCCGCAGGCCAGGCACCCCTGGTCATACCGACGCAGATCCCGGCCCCATATATACAAAAAACACTGCCATTCCCCCTTTCCGGGAGTTTTGGCAGTGTTTTTTATTGCAGCTCTTTTTATTAGTCGTCGTCCTCCTGGCTCTCGGTGACTGTGAAGGTGAATCTCTTTCTCGCCATCTCGTCGCTTGCCAGATATTCATCGTAGGTGGTGATCTTATCCACCAGCTGGCCGTTGATGATCTCCATGATCCGGTTAGCTGTGGTCTCTACGACCTGGTGGTCACGGGAGGAAAAGATCATAACGCCCGGGAATTTCTTCATTCCGTTGTTGAGGGCAGTGATGGATTCCATATCCAGATGGTCCGTGGGCTCGTCGAACATCAGCACATTGGCCCCGGAGATCATCATTTTGGACAGCATGCAGCGCACACGCTCGCCTCCGGACAGGACCTTTACCTTCTTTACGCCGTCCTCGCCGGCAAACAGCATTCTTCCCAGGAAGCCGCGGACATAGGTCACGTCCTTTTCCGGGGAATACTGGGTCAGCCAGTCCACGATGGTATCGTCGTTATCAAACTCCGCGCTGTTGTCCTTGGGGAAGTATGCCTGGGTCGTGGTAAGCCCCCATTTATAGCTTCCGGAATCCGGCTCCATCTCGCCGGAAAGGATCTTGAACAGCGTAGTCTTTGCAAGCTCGTTGGGGCCTACCAGAGCCACCTTATCCTCGCGGCCAAGGGTAAAGGAAATATTATCCAGGACCTTTACGCCGTCGATGGTCTTTGTAAGGCCTTCCACTGCAAGGACCTCGTTTCCGATCTCACGGAAGGGGCGGAAGTCGATGTACGGGTATTTTCTGCTGGAGGGCTTGATCTCGTCCAGCTCGATCTTTTCCAGAGCGCGCTTTCTGGAGGTCGCCTGCTTGGATTTGGAGGCGTTGGCGGAGAAACGCTGGATGAACTCCTGCAGCTCCTTGATCTTCTCCTCCTTCTTCCGGTTGGCTTCCTTCATCTGCCGGATCATCAGCTGGCTGGACTCATACCAGAAATCATAGTTTCCGGCGTAAAGCTGGATCTTTCCGTAGTCGATATCCGCGATCTGGGTGCAGACCTTATTTAAGAAATACCGGTCATGGGATACGACGATCACCGTGTTCTCAAAGTTGATCAGGAACTCCTCCAGCCATGCGATGGCGTCCAGGTCCAGATGGTTGGTGGGCTCGTCCAGCAGCAGGATATCGGGATTTCCAAATAATGCCTGGGCCAGGAGCACCTTCACCTTTAAAGCGCCGGTCAGCTCGCTCATCTGCTTATAGTGGAATTCCGTATCCACGCCCAGACCGTTTAACAGGTTCTCAGCGTCGGACTCTGCCTCCCAGCCGTTCATGGAGGCAAACTCTCCCTCCAGCTCGGCGGCCTTGATGCCGTCCTCGTCGGTGAAGTCCTCCTTCATATAAATAGCGTCCTTTTCCTTCATAATGTCATAAAGACGCTGGTTTCCCATAATGACCGTATCCAGTACCGGAAACTGGTCGTATTTAAAGTGGTCCTGCTGTAAGAAAGAAAGGCGCTGGCCCGGCGTGATCACAATATCGCCGCTGGTTGGCTCCAGATTCCCGGACAGAATCTTCAAAAATGTGGATTTTCCGGCGCCGTTGGCACCGATCAGGCCATAACAGTTGCCTTCCGTGAATTTGATGTTTACATCCTCAAACAATGCTTTCTTACCGACGCGGAGCGTCACATTATTGGCACTAATCATTTTCTTTCAATCTCCTCAAATTTGTCCGCTGAAAAGAGGGGGCATCCCTGTCCCCTCTTTAAATGGTTACGCTCCTATTCTATTCGGAAATCCTTGATTTTGCAAGGTCTTTTGGAAATTTTATTTTTTATCTCTCCATCCCCAGCATCTCCCCGATCCTTTCCAGGGAATCCGCCTCGTATTCCACATGGACGCCTTTTGTATTCTCCTGCCTATGGGGATTGAACCACAGGGTATCGATCCCGGCGTTGTTTCCTCCCTTGATATCTGAGGTCAGGGAATCCCCGATCACCAGCATGTTTTCCACATCCCGCCGCCCCATCTTATTGAAGCAGTATTCAAAATACTCCGGCTGCGGCTTCTGGCTTCCGGCCTCCTCGGAAACAAAAATGTCCTTAAAATACTGATCCAGGCCGGACTTCCCCAGACGGTGGTACTGGGTGGCCGCAACCCCGTTGGTTATGATATAAAGCTCATACCGGTCCTTTAAGCCCTCCAGAAGCTCCTTCGCTCCGTCAATGAGAAAGGCGCCCTCGTTTAAATATTCCCGGTACAGCCGGTCCGTGTCCATTCCGTCCACGGAAATCCCAAAGTCTCCAAAGAATTCCTCAAACCGCAGGCTTAAGACCTGGTCCCTGGTGATCTCCCCGCGCTCCAGCCTCTCCCAGTAGCTTTTATTGAGATGATGGTACTTTTCCTTATTCTCCGCCGTCACCGGGACGCCGTAGTGCTCCAAAAGGCCCTCGATGCCCATTTCCTCCGCCCGGTCAAAGTCCAGGAGCGTCCCGTCCACATCGAACAGCAGCACGTCATATTTTTTCATATGGTTTCCGTTTCCTTCCTAAGCCTGTGTCTTTTTGTCCTCATATACGATCCGGCCGCCGCAGATGGTATATTTTACCCGTCCGTAAAGCTCGGCTCCGATGAACGGCGTGTTGTGGGATTTGGAAGCGATATCGTCCTCCGTCACCGCCCACTTCTCATTTTCATCAAAGATCACCAGATCCGCATCGGCGCCCTCCGCCACACTGCCCTTATCAAAGCGGTACAGCTTTGCCGGATTCAAGCTCATTTTTTCCATGAGCTGCACCATGGTCAGATGGCCGGGCCTTACCAGATTTGTCACCGCCAGGGCCAGGGCCGTCTCCAGTCCGATGATCCCGCTGGGGGCTTTCCATACGGGCTCCACTGCCTTTTCCTCCGCACTGTGGGGCGCATGGTCTGTGGCGATCATGTCGATGGAGCCGTCTTTGATCCCCTCGATAATGCCCAGCCTGTCCTTTTCTGTACGCAGCGGCGGGTTCATTTTTGCCATGGCTCCATGCTCCAATACAGCGCTCTCGGTGAGAGTGAAGTGGTGGGGGGTCACCTCAGCCGTCACATCTGCTCCCAGCTCCTTCGCCAGCTTCACCATGCGCACGGAATTTACAGAGCTGATATGCTGGATATTCACTGACGCGCCCGTATGGAGGGCCAGCATGCAGTCCCGGGCCACCAGCGCGTCCTCTGCCAGGGCCGGAGAGCCCTGGATCCCCAGAACCTTTGCGGCCTCGCCCGCGTGGATGCCGTTTTCTGAAATAAAGGCCGGGTCCTCCTCATGGAAGCTCAGGGGAACGTCCAGCTCCTTTGCCTTCCGCATGGCCTGGCGCACCAGCTTCTGGTCCATCAGCGGGATCCCATCGTCGGTAAAGCCCACGGCTCCCGCCGCCTTTAAGGCGTCCATATCCGTCAGCTCCTGTCCCTTCATTCCCACAGAAACACAGGCCGCCGGAAGCACATGGATCCCTGTCTTCTTCCCTTCCTCCAATACGTACCGCACAGTCTCTTCGCTGTCCACCGGGGGCTTTGTATTTGCCATGGTCACCACCGTGGTGAAGCCGCCCTTTTTCGCCGCTGCTGCTCCGGTCCCGATGTCCTCCTTATAGGTAAGACCCGGATCGCGGAAATGAACATGGACGTCGATGAGTCCCGGTCCCACCGTCAGCCCGCTGGCGTCGATGACCGTTTCGTACTCTCCGTTGTCCGGATAATGGCCCATGGCCTTGATCTTTCCTCCGTCGATGACAATATCCATCACATCGTCCATGCCCCTTGCCGGGTCAATGACTCTTCCGTTTCTGATCAGGATCATTTTTCTTTCCTCCTTTAGTCTTCTGGCACGCCGCCGCTATTTTCTCACTGGAACGATCTCCAGCCAGTATTCGTCGGGATCCGTGATAAAATAAATCCCCATTTTTTCGTTTTCAAAGCAGATGCAGCCCATTTCCTGGTGCTTTCTGTGGGCCGCCTCAAAATCGTCCACCGTGAAGGCCAGATGGAATTCATTGTCCCCCAGATCGTAGTGGTCCTTTTCCCAGTCTCTGAGCCATGTCAGCTCCAGAAGATGACCGGTCTCCCCGTCTCCCAGGTATACGATGATAAAGCTTCCGTCCTCGGCTTCCTTTCGCTTTACCTCCTTAAGGCCCAGCGCGTCCTCATAAAAGCGCAGGGACCTGTCCAGATCCGTTACATTGAAATTGTTGTGGGCAAACTTAAACTTCAAATCCATCCCTCCTGTTTATATTTATATTTTTCTGCTGAATCAGACCAAAAATTCCTGGCCCTGTCTGGATATTTCCACGATCCTATCCCGGTAGCCCGCGGAGCAGTCCAGGGCCTTCAGCCGCGCCCCCACATCAAACTCGCCCCTGAAATGCATGGGAAAGATCCAGTCCGCATCCGCCGCCTTCATAAAGTCGTCGATCCCCAGATAAAAATACTCCCCCAGCCTGGGATCCAGCGGCAGGAACGCCGCGTCTGCATGACGGCCCTCCATCTTCCCGATCTCCTTCCGGTAATTCCTGGTCATGCTTTCATTCCATTGGGGATCCTCTCCGTCCCAGTACCAGTGGTTCAGATCGCCCGCATGGTAAAGGGTATGGCCATCCACTGTACACCAGAATGCCACGCCTTCGTCGGTGGAGCGGAAGGTTTCTGCCTTCAGGATCCCGTCCTCCCAGACTGCATCGGGCTTCAGGAACACAGCGGAGTCTTTAAGCCCCTCCGGCACCCGCTTTCTCCAGATATCCGAGGAAAGGAGAAGGACCGCGTCCCCATGCTTTTCCGCAATATCAAATACCGCCTTAGAAAAATGGTCGGGATGGCGGTGGCTGGCAAATATGTACAGCCGTTTTCCTTCCGGAAGCTTTGGAAGGCTCCCCTCAAAGTAGTCAAACAGCAGGCATGCGCGCTCCGTTTCTGCCAGAAATGCGCTGTGGTGGATATAGGTGATCTTCATAAAACCTCCATTGGGGCGGAGAACGCCGGGCTCTGCGTGTCTCTCCGTTAAAGCCAGGCGCCCCGGAGCTCTGCAGGATACGCAGAAACCGGTATACGCCGTGATACAATGTTCATGGACATTGTACCATGACCCCGGCCCTTCTTGCAATTCTTATGGAATTATTTTATAATTGGAGGGCAGCAGACAGCCCGGCGCTTTTCATCCGCTTCCGGCGGGCAAAAGCTCCATGGCTGGATGGGCATTGGGAAATAAAACACCAATGGAGGAAAAATTATGTTGACAGTTGGAATAAAAGGAAAAGAAGAAATTATTGTAACAGATGCAAATTCTGCAAAGACCATGGGCAGCGGAACCCTGGATGTGTTCGCTACCCCGGCTATGATCGCTTTGATGGAAAAGACCGCATGGAAAAGCGTGGCCTCCCATCTGGACGAGGGCTGCGGCACCGTTGGCACCCTCTTAAACGTCACCCATGACGCTCCCACGCCGCTGGGCATGAAGGTATGGTGCGAAAGCGAGCTGACGGAGATCGACGGCCGCAGACTGGTATTCTCCGTGGCCGCCTTCGACGAAACGGGAAGGATCGGCGGAGGCCGCCACGAACGTTTTATCGTACCCAATGAAAAATTCCAGGCCAAGGCCGATAAAAAGGCCCAGAAATAAGGATGGCTCCGGAGCTCTTAAATTCCCAGATGCTCTCCCACTAAGATGACCCGGATCCGGCCCGTATACCGGGACCGCCTGGTGACCACGATATTGCAGCACATACAGTCCGGGGACTGGCAGTCTGTACAGAAGCCCGCCGCCCCGCACGGAGTTTTTCTCCCTGTCTTATCCGCGATCACCGGGCACGTCTGGGTCTGGATCCGGTGGATCCCATCCTCCACATTCTTTACGATCTTATTGACCCCGGCCACGATGATCACATGCTTCGGCCCGTGGAGCAGACTGGAGACCCGGTTGCTGGCTCCGTCAATGTTCACCAGCTCGCCGTTTATGGTGATGGCGTTGGCGCCCATGAGGAAATAGTCGGCTCCGGCCACCTCCTGGAAAACGGGACTTCCCGGAGCCTTCCTCTCTTCTTCCGGATATTCCAGGAGCCTTGCCCCCTTTTCCCTGAGAAGATCCAGGATCCCCAGTCCGCTGATGGTGGCAGAGCCTCCCCAGCTCACCAGCTCTCCCGGCCCGATCATATCTGCCGCGGCCCTGGCCGCCTCTTCTCCATTTTCACAGTAGATCCCTTCCATGTTCCTCTTTTTTAATCCCTCGATCACATGGCCTGCCATTTTTCTGTATACATCTTCGCGCATAAATATAACTCCTTTCCCCCATCCCTTGACGACAGATTTTCAGTTTTAGTTTTTATAATTATACACTATAATTTTATAAAAAGAAAGCTTCACCACAAAGGCGCCCTGTGGTAAAATAATTCCGGAGACAAAAGATCAGACATCCGGTGCACATCGGTCCGCAAAGGAATTTTGTCCCTGTAAAACAGCAGCAGCTTACGATCTGCAGACAAGGAGGCTCCATGATCCAGAAAACCCTTACCAGCTTTGACCTGAAACAGATCGCCGATTCCGGCCAGTGCTTCCGTATGCTCCCGGCTGCGGAGGCCCCCCATACATATACCGTCATCAGCGGGCAGCACTTCCTAAAGGCCGCCCAGGACGACCAGACCGTGACCTTCTTCTGTGAGCCGGAGGAGCTTTCGTTCTGGGAACGCTATTTTGATCTGGACACAGATTACGACGCCTTCCGAAAGGCCGTAAATCCCCGGGACGCCTATTTAAAGCGGGCCGCCGATTTCGGCCAGGGGATCCGCATCCTCCGCCAGGATCCGTGGGAAATGATCATTACCTTCATCATCTCCCAGCAGCAGACCATCCCGTCCATCCGCCGCCGGGTGGAGGGCTTAAGCCATACATACGGAAGCCGTCTTCCCATTCCCGGCGATTTTTATTCCTTCCCGTCACCGGAGCAGCTTGCCGCCGCATCTCTGGAGGATCTGATTTCCATGAAGCTGGGCTACCGCGCCAAATATATCAAACGGGTCTGCGAGGATGCATGCAGCGGACGGCTGGATCTTTCCCATCTTGGATCTCTGTCCTATGAGGACGCCATGGATTATCTCACCGGCTTTTACGGCATCGGTGAAAAGGTGGCCAACTGCATCTGTCTCTTCGGCCTCCACCACATCGACGCCTTTCCTGTGGACACATGGATCCGGAAGATCCTCATGAACCGGTACGCCCCCAAAAGCCGCCTCCCCAAAGACCTTCCCCAGTCCAGGGTCTGCGAGGCTCTGATACAGAAGCATTTTTCCCGATACCGCGGCTTTGCCGGAGTCATGCAGCAGTATATTTTTTATTATGAAAGAAACGCCGGAGAGGAGCTTCACGGGCCATCATGCCCCGACTTCCTCCCCACCACAAACAGCCTCCCGTCCTCATAAGTGTATTCACAGGTCACCAGGGTAAGAAGCTGCTCCGGCCACCGGGGCGCGATCCCCGTATCATACAGACTGTGCTCCTTCGCATAGGCGATGAACGCGTTGTAGTCCTCCTCCGTGGCCGCCAGGAGCGTTCCGGCAAACGCTTCGGTGATCTGGGCCCCGGGCACCTTAAACACCGCCGCCACCTGATACCTGCCGGTCTCCTCCAGGGTATCAAAAAAGAGCTCCGGGTGCTCCCTGTAAAACTCCTCTGACGTATATTGTTCCAGGGCCGCGAACATGGAGCCGTTTTTCATGTGATGGCCGTAGAGCACGAAGTTTGGGCATCCCGCATCCAGGTCGCAGTCCTCGTCCATATAGATCATCCCATAAGCGGAATATTTTTTATCGAACCCCCGTTTCAGATAAAAATCCGGGGTCTCCGGGGTCTGCATCACCGGATAGTCGATGACGGTCCCGTCCACGCGGATCCATCCCGCCACATCGCTGTTGGCCTTTTTAAGCTCCCGGTACTGCAAAAGCCTGGCTTCCTCTTCTTCCCTCCGGACGTCAGACGCCTCTTTGTCTTCCCCGGCCTCTGCCGCCTTCCTTTCCTCCCGGCTTTCGTCCTGTCCGTTTCCCGCGGACATTTCCGGTGCTTTCTCCTTTGCCCGATCCCCGGCGCTTTCCATGGCCGCATACATCCTCCGCAGATCCTCGTCCCCGTTCTGATACTCCTTTGAAATCTTATAAAGCTGATACCCGGAAACGGCGGCCATTGCAGCAAACAGCAGGGCGGCCAGCAGCAGGCCTTTATGGTTTCGTTTCATGTTTTTTCTTTCCTCCCCGTCTATGGTGTGGTAAAATCAAGCTATCCAATCTGAAAGGAGCGATCTTATGAGCATTACCATCACATGGCACGGACATTCCTGTTTTTCCGTCTCAGCAGACGGCTATTCCATTGTCCTGGATCCCTACGCCCCGGATTCCGTTCCGGGACTTCCTCCCCTTTCTCTTTCCGCCAGCCAGGTGCTGTGCAGCCATGGCCACAGCGACCACGGCTATACGGATGCGGTGGCCCTCTCCTCTGCGGAACAGCGTTCTCCCTTTACGGTCACGGTGATCCATACCTTCCACGACGATCAGAACGGCGCCCTCCGCGGAGAAAACCGGATCCATATCCTGGAGGCGGACGGTCTCCGGATCGCCCATCTGGGTGACCTGGGCTGTACTCTGGAGCCCGGCCAGATGGAGCTTTTAAAGGATCTGGACGCCATTATGATCCCCGTAGGCGGATATTATACCATCGATGCGGCCCAGGCCAGAGCCCTGGTGGAGGCGGTAAAGCCCAGGATCGTGATCCCCATGCACTACCGCTCCGATACCTTCGGCTATGACGTCATCGGCCGCCTGGAGGATTATACGAAGCTGTGCCGGGATGTAATTCCCTACGCCTCTGCTTCCATGGTCCTTGAAAAAGACACGCCGGCCCAGACCGCCGTTTTAAGTCTGTAACGGCCCGTGGGCTGCTGCAAAAGGGCTGTCTTCGGACCAGTCCAGCAAGACAACTTGATAACTTTTTCCGGGAGGCGGCATGATTCAGGTCATGCCGCCTTTCCGTTCATAATGCTAACTCCTGTTTCCCTCCTCTATTTGAATCGGATGCTGCATGTAGAAGATCTCTTTCTGCCGTTCAATTTCCCGTTTCAACTGTTCCTTTGTAGGCAAATAAGTCAGATATTTTGACATAAACAATCTGTCATTGTCATGCAGTACAGAATAGTGTGCAATATCTTCGTCTGTTTCTGAACATAGCAGGATGCCAATGGTCGGATTATCTCCAACCGTGCGTTTCAGATCGTCATACATGCGGACATACATATCAATTTGTCCCACATCCTGATGGGTGATTTTCCCCATCTTCAGATCAACCAGCACATAACATTTCAATTCGATATTATAAAAAACAAGGTCGATAAAATAATCTTCTGTTTCTGTAACGATTTCAGCAATAACGGCTTCCTTTTTCGGAGACTGCAAAAGGCGGTAATAATACTGTGTGCTGATATTACGGTCAAGCATCCTCACATTCCATTTTCATTGGCGGCTTCTCTCATATACCAAACTCTGGCATCCTCGTCCGGCACTCGTAAAAGACTGCGAAAATGTGTCCATGTCAGATTGTGAACGCATGAGTTCACAATCTCAATATCTGGAAAGCATTGATAAAATTTGCGAAAATACTGGAGATTCCTTTTTGAATAGCTCTTGCCGTATTCTTTGGTCAATTCTGCCGCCAGTGCGTCCATCATAGCTGTACCATATTCGGCTCGATGATTGCCATTCTGCTCCTGTTCCACAATACGTCTGCCCACATTCCAATAGATCAATACCATTGCCCTGCTCGCGGCATTGTATGCACACACTGGAAGCGTCTATGCTGCTCTGCCACTCCGCATTTATTCCCCCCTTTTTGTCTGATATAAATTCCAGAATATCATCAATGCCGCAATCTGGGGCATAGCATTTTCCAGCAGCTCCCCTGTCTTTTAGATATGCCTCCGCCACTCCTCCAGACGGTATCTCTGCTCTTCCTTTGCCTCCTCCAGCTCTTCTAACATCCGCGGAATATCCTCATTGAGATTTCCCGCCAGCACCACATAGTTGGAGGCGTGGTTGGTACGGAATACGGTTCCCGGAGAATCCACATTCTTTAAGAACAGCTCCATTTCCTCCACGATCTCGTCGGGCGTGATCAGCTCCATGTCGCCGCGCTTTACCTCCTCATTCATCTCCGTTCCCTCATAAAGACGGAGCGTTAAGAAGGAGGCGTATTCCGGGTTCATTCCTGTGATCAGCTCCGCAGACTTTATGGCATGGTCCCGGATCCCTTTCCGGCCGCCCAGGCCGGAGATCAGCGTCACCGACGTCTGTAAGCCGCACCTCTTTAATTTCTGGCCTGCGGCAATGATGTCCGCCGCCTTCACATCCTTTTTAATATGCTCCAGCACCCGGTCGTCGCCGGATTCGGCTCCCAGATAGATCAGCTCCAGTCCCGCCGCAGCCAGGGCCTTCAGGTCCTCCTCCGATTTTTTTAATACGTCCTTGGCGGTTCCGTAGGCGGCGATCCGCTCCACCGCCGGGAAATTTTTATGGACGTAGTCCAGAAGCTCTAAAAGCAGCTCCGTCCTCACCACCAGGGCGTCGCCGTCGGCAAAGAATACCCGCCGCACCATGGGGCCGTAGTACGCCCGGCACTCGTCCAGATCCCGCATGATCTCTTCTTTTTCCCGTACCCGGAATTTCTTCTCCCGGTACATGTTGCAGAAGGTACACCGGTTATGGGCGCACCCGATGGTGACCTGGATAATGAGGCTCCTGGCCTCGCTGGGGGGTCTGTATAAGGTTCCTTCATACTGCATATTCGTATCCTCCATCTTTATTTTCAGTTTTTTATAAAAGCCGGTCCAGCTTCTTTTTAAGCTCTGCCTCCCTGTCCTCGAACAGCAGCTTCCTGTTGTACTGGTAATACCGTTCGCAGGGATTTTCCTCCAGGAACCGGACCGCGTCATAGCTGGTGTTCAGCTCTGTGATGAAAATGACCATTTCCTGGCTGTCCCCGAAGGCGCCTTCCATAAAATCAAAGGCATACTCCACCATCTTAAGAGCGGCCCTGCACTGTTCCTCATACCGCTCCCGTTCTGTTCCGAACCTGGAGGCCAGCATCCCGAACAATGCCTCTCCGTCCTGTCCTTCCGTCTCTCCCGCCTCCAGAAGATACCAGCCCAGGGTCCCGCAGACGTCCTCATACCGGTGAATCTGGGCCCTTGTGAGAAGCCCCGCCTGTTTCTTCTCTTCAAATTCCTCCCGGACCTCTCCAACGAAGGCCGTAAGCCTCCGCACAGGGGCCCCGTCTCCGTTCTCTGCCAGCCGTCCCTTAAATTCCTTCAGCTTCTCAAACAGCAGCTCCAGGCCGTCCTCCATTTTTCCGGTTTTCCGGAATTCCACATTGAGCTTCGCCAGCACCAGGCTGATGACCGAAAGCTTTTCATCAAAGGGAGCTCTGGCCGCCTGCTCCAGAAGGGCCTCGCTCCTATGGCCGGAAAGAGCCTGGTCGATCTGGTACTGGGCCTGGTATTTATAATAAAGCTCCAGGTAGCTGGCAAAATCCCTGGCGATCCGCCCGTGGGGAATGTACTGGGCCACCACCTCCCGGTCGCAGGAAAGCCCCAGCTTTTCATAAACCGTCAGAAATCTGGACAGGTCCTCCCAGCCTCTGGGCGTTGCGAACACCGGCCCGTCCACGGTGGTCTCCACCTGACAGAAATTCTGCGGCCTGGCCGTAAGGTAGGACAGGATCGCCGGATGGACCTCCATCCTCACCGCATATTCCTTCCACACGGAGAAGTCCGGCTCCACGCGGATGCGCTTTACCCGGTCCAGGGTCGCGATATCGAATTCCCGGACCGATTTATTGAACTCCGGCGGGTTCCCCGCCGCGGCGATGATCCAGCCATCGGGGATCTTATGGTTTCCAAAGGTCTTATACTGTAAAAACTGCAGCATGGCCGGAGCCAGGGTCTCCGACACACAGTTGATCTCGTCGATGAACAGGATCCCCTCTTTAAGCCCCGTTTCCTCCATCTTATTATAAATGGCCGCCACGATCTCGCTCATGGTATACTGGGTCACAGAAACCGCCTTTTCCCCATAGGTCTGCTCTGCAATAAACGGAAGACCGATGGCGCTCTGCCTGGTGTGGTGGGTGATGGTGTATGCCACCAGGCCGATGCCGCACTCCCTGGCCACCTGCTCCATGATCTGGGTCTTTCCGATCCCCGGAGGCCCCATTAAAAGCACCGGTCTCTGGCCCATGACCGGGATCTCATACTCTCCATAGCTGTTTTTGGCCAGATATGCCCGGATGGTATTTTTTATCTCTTCCTTCGCCCGTTTAATATTCATGCTCTATCCTTTCTCTTCCATACCGCCGCCCAGATCCTCCGGGGACAAAATGATCTTGATGGCCCAGGGAGGCACGTCCACGTCCAGGAAATCCTGCTCCATGAACACAAACGCCGTATCGTAGGCCGGTCTCCTCACCGGGTAGATCCCCCGTCCGTCGGTGAAATACAAAAGCCCCTTGAGCCTGGAAAACCGCTGCTTTCCCACCAGCTCGTCCACGTACTGGAAGGCCGGACGGAAATCGGTCCCTCCGCAGCCGCGCAGGGTGATCCGCTCCATATAGGACTTCAGCGCCTCCGCGCTGGTGATCACCGCATCCTCCCGCACCTGGTCGTCGCACTGGATGATGTGGATGTTCACTTTTTTAAAATACGTCTTCGACTGGGTCAGCACCGAATACGTTTCCTCTAAAAACTGCTGCACCAGCTCACCGGAGCAGGACATGGAGGTGTCGATGACGATGACGAAATCCTCCACTCTCCGCAGCTCCTTCGTCTCCAGCGGCTCGATCAGGGGCATATTTCCGTAAAGCTCCATCCCATAATGGTAAAATACATAGTCAAAGGAGTCCGGATCCACCTGGACTGTTTCCTTAAGGACTGAAAACTTCCGGAGAAATTTCCTGTAATCGTACCGCTCCCGGTTTTCCACCGCAAGCTGGCTGTGCAGATCCTTTTCATCCTCGGACATTTCCTCGGAAAACGCTTCCATCTCCACCTGCATCTTTTGCCGCTTCTGGTCCCAGTCCTCCCTGCGGTTTCTGGCCGCACTGGGAAGCGACGGCTTCTGCTCCTGCTCCCAGAACCGGTGATCGTCGGCGTAAAATTCCGCCGTCAGCCGCTGGAGCTCCCGCCGGGAAAGCTCCATCTCCCGGAGCGCCCGGTACACGCTCTCCGCATTGAGTACCCGGCACCGGCTCTCCAGACGCATATAAAATTCTCTCCGGGCCGCAGATACGGGGATCCGGATGCAGGGCCGCAGAAGGCTGTCCAGCACCGACTCTGCCGCAATGTCGCAGGCCAGATCCCAGTATTCCTTCTCCCGCCTTTTCCGGTTCCACAGATGGCAGAACAGGCAGTGGAGCACTCCGTGGAGATACGTCCGGTTCACCAGGATCCGGTTCTTTTTATACAGGGCCGCCAGGGCCTCCATCTGGAAGAACAGGGCGGTCCCGTCAGTTCCCATCCCCTGGACCGAGGGATCCGGAACAAAGCGCAGGGAGCTTAAGGCCACGTCCAGGAAATGCATGGAAAGATACAGCTCGTTCCTGGCGTTTCCAAGGATCTCCATACAGATTCCGGCCAGCTCCTCTGCCGCCGCCTGCTCCAGCCAGATGGGCGAGGGTGCTCCGGCCTCTGTGCGCATGCTTCCGCCTCCCTGGTTCTCCGGCGTTTTCTGTCCATACGCCTCCACCGCATTCTCCCCTTTCTGATGAACTAAAATTCAAATTTCTTCTTTTTTTCTGGAAATTTACGATATTTAAACTCCATAAGCATTCCTGATATTTCTCCCATTTTTCGCCGGGACGCTTCCAGGAGCAGGGACTCCGTCTCCTCCCTGGTCAGGCCGTCTGCCAGAGAGCCCGGTTCCCCGTCCGGTCCATAGGCCATCAGCCACTTAAAGACCTCGATTTTCCCCAGGCTGTCCAGGAAGACCTCCATCCGGTGCTCCTTCAGAAAGCCTTCATAGGCGCTCCGGGCCTCCGCCCGCAGGCCATGGGGATACATGAGCCGGGCTGCGGCGATCTCTGCCGCCGCCGTTACGGATTCCTCCGCCGTTTCATAAACGAACAGCCGGTCATACTTGTCAAACCGGACTCGTTTGTCCTCGAAGCAGTATCTGTATTTCTGCCCGGCGCCATGGATGTTGGACACGGTGATCCGGGCCGGAGTATTCTCCACCGCCTCGTCATAGTAGACCGGAAACAGCAGCCTGGCCGCCTCATATTCCTCTCCGCCGTCCCCGGGCAGAAGATAATGGACCAGGAGCCGACCGCTGGCCTCGGTCACAAAATCCCTGAGCGCCGACCGCTCCGACGGATCCATATGGACCGTCAGCTCCCGCAGCCGTCCGCAGGCCGTGAGAAAGCCGCCGCCGGTTTCCAGGGCTCCCCCGTAAAAATGGATATGGGAGAGCTTCTCACATCCGTAAAAGCAGTACCGCCCCAGCCGCCTTAAGGTCCTCGGGAGGAACACCCCCTCCACTCCGGTCTGGGCAAGGGCCTTATCTCCCAGCTCCGTCACCGGAAGTCCGGAAAGAAGCTCCGGTATAACGCAGGCGGCGCCCGGCGACAAAATCTTTGTCACGCAGGCGCCTCCGTTTTTTTCCTCAAAATCAAATCGTACTTCCATATGCTCCATTACTGCCGTTCCTTCTTTTCTTTCTTTACCAGCTTGTTGATCCGGCGCATCTCACTGAATTTATAGTAATAAATGATAAACGCAATGGATGTGACAGTCCAGCTTAAGGGATAGCTGGCCAGGCTGGTATAAAGGCCCGGGTACATCACTCCGGCCGTAAAGATCCAGAGGACTCTTAATCCGCAGGTACCGAAGCAGATCAGCAGCATGGGGATAAACGTATCGCCGATGCCCCGGAGGGTGCTGGAAAATACGTTTACGCAGATGTAGCTGAACCAGAACGGCGTCACGAACCGGATAATGGTCATACTCTCCGCCAGCACGTCCGGATCGCTGGTAAAGAGCGAGCCCAGGACGCTGCCAAAAAGCATAACGCCCGCAGCCAGGATGGCCGTCAGGACCGTGGTGATCCCCAGGCCCACATAATGGCCCTTCTGCATCCGCTCGTATTTACGGGCGCCGAAGTTCTGGCCCGCAAAGGTGGTGATGGCAATGCCCATGGCGTCCATGATCATCCAGAACAGTCCGTCCACCTTGCCGTAAACGGCCCAGGCCGCAATAACGTTGGTTCCGAAGCTGTTGATGTTGGCCTGGATCACCACGTTGGAGATGGAGTAGAGCACCGATTGGAGTCCCGCCGGAAAACCGATCTGGATGATCTTTCTCAGCATAGGCTTATCCACCTTCAGGTGCTTCAGCTCAAACCGGAAGGATTCCTTCGTGCGCATCAGCGTCCACATCACCAGAATGGCGGAAAGAAGCTGGGACAGGATCGTCGCCAGGGCGGCTCCCGCCACCTCCATTTTCAATATAACAACGAACAGAAGATCCAGTCCGATGTTCACAAAACAACAGACGATCAGATAATACAGCGGCCGCT
Source organism: uncultured bacterium (assembly GCA_905215775.1). GTDB lineage: Bacteria > Bacillota > Clostridia > Lachnospirales > Lachnospiraceae > Alitiscatomonas. The sequence continues at coordinate 33,686 of CAJMRM010000005.1, read as the reverse complement.
TGGAGTCTCCCACAGCCCTTAAAATGGCCGCGCCCATGTTGTAGACCAGGTTGGGGATCACTCCGATAAAGTAGATCCGCATATACGTAACGGAATAGTCCATGATCTCTTCCGGGGCTCCCATGGCCTTTACAGCCACTCTGGCGCAGGCCTCGCCCACGATCATCAGGAAAACGCCTCCGGCCAGAGCCAGGCAGAAGGAGGTATGGACCGAGGTTCGCACCTGGTCGTCCTGGCGCGCTCCGTAATGCTGGGAAACGATCACCGCCGCACCGGAGGACAGGCCCACGAAGAAGCCCACCAGCAGGTTAATAAGGTTTCCTGTGGTGCCGCCCACGGCAGACAGGGCTTCCTTTCCAACGAATTTTCCCACGATCATGGCATCCGCCGTGTTGTAAAGCTGCTGGAAAAAGGTTCCAAACAGAATCGGGAAGAAGAAGATCAAAAGCTGCTGCCAGATCACGCCCTCCGTGATCCCATTATACTGCACGGTTTCATTTTTCTTTCGCTGCATCAGTTTCACCTATTGTTTTAAAAAATATTTTTCTACAAAAGTTCCTTTCTCAGTTCCTCTCCGCTCTTTGAGGATAAGTACGCCGGCGGAAGATCCAGGATCGTCTTACAGCCGGTCATGCCCTCCTGCTTCATACGGTACGCGGCTCTCGCACAGGCCACGATCACGGAAGAGGTGAATTCCGGGTTGGAATCCAGCTTCAGGCTGTACTCGATCACATGGTTATGCTCCAGCTCCCAGCCCGTTTTTCCGCTGCGGATCACAAAGCCGCCGTGGGGCAGGCTTCTGTGGTCCCGCTCCATCTCCTCCTGGGAGATAAAATGAACGGTGGTATCGTAGTCGGCAAAGTAATTGGGCATGGTCACGATCTCTTTCTCGATGGCCGCCTGGTCTGCGCCCTCCTCTGTCACCACAAAGCACTCTCTGGTGTGCTTCTGTCTCGTGGTCAGCTCCGGCGTTTCCCCGCTGCGGATGGCCTCCAGGGCGCTCTCCACCGGGATCGTATACTGTCTTGCATCCTTAACGCCCGCAATGCGGCGGATGGCGTCAGAATGGCCCTGGCTCACGCCTCTGCCCCAGAAGGTATAATCCTTTCCGTCCGGAAGCACCGCGCTTCCATACAGGCGATTTAAGGAAAACATTCCGGGATCCCAGCCTGCGGAGATCACCGCCACGTTTCCGGCCTCCCTTGCAGTCTTATCTACGGCTGCAAAGTGCTCCGGGATCTTTGCATGGGTATCGAAGCTGTCCACCACGTTAAAATATTTCGCATACTCCGGGGTCTGCTCCGGAAGATCTGTGGCGCTGCCTCCGCAGAGGATCAGAACGTCCACCTGGTCCGCCAGGTCCTTTGCAGCCTTCGCAGGATATACCCTCACGCCCTCTGTCAGGATCTTCACGCTTTCTGGAGCCCTTCTTGTAAATACTGCCGCTAATTCCATATCGGGATTCTGCTTCAGCGCGCATTCTACACCGCGCCCAAGGTTTCCATATCCCATGATTCCTACCCGAATCGTCATAGATCTCATTCCTCCATTCTGTGTCCGGCTCCGGCAAAACCCCGCCGCAGATCCGGCTCTGATTCACAGTCTCCTCAGACCGGGCCTGAAACCTCCCGGTCTTTTTTCATTTTAGCAATATGGCTTTTCCATGTCAATGCGTTTCTCTGCGGATAAAGAAGAAAGCCACTGCCGCTGTGATAAACTCAGACGCCGTCACCACCAGCCAGATGCCGTTGACGCCCAGGACAGCCGGAAGCACCAGCACCAGCACCGTATTTAAGACCACTCCCCTCAGAAGAGTAATGGTCAGAGAGCGCTTCGGCTGCACCACCGACTGGAAATAGGTGCTGCACATGATATTCCACTCGCTCACCAGGAACGCCAGAAAATACAGCCGGATGGCCGGGACCGCCATGGAAAGGATCTCCTCCGTGGGCTCTAAAAACAGGTACGCCAGCTGGGTCGGGAAGAAGAAGCCTGACGCCGTGAAAATAAGCCCCGCAGCCAGGGACACCCGGATCCCCAGGCCCAGGCCCTGATGGACCCGGTCCCTCTTCCCGGCCCCGTAGTTGGCCGAAAGAAGGGGCTGCACCGCCTGGGCCATGCCGTTGGAGATGGAGGTCACCACCAAAGCCGTGTTGCTGATGATCCCATAGACCACCACGCCCAGGTCGCCCACATAGGCTAAAAGCTGACGGTTGAACAGAAGCATCACAAAGCCGTTGGATACCTCCAGGATGAAGCTTGCCAGGCCGTTTCCAAGGATCTCAAAAACCTTCTTAAGGCTCACGTTCCAAACGGGCTTTAAGTGGTTTTCCTTTGAAAGGAAATGGCTGCTCAGGATCAGAACGGTCAGGGTCGTGCCGGTGGCCGTGGCCAGCATGGCGCCGCCCATGCCCCATTTCATAATAAAAATAAATACATAATCCAGGATCACATTGGTGACGCCGCCGCTGATGACCCCCGCCATGGCCAGCTTCGGCGCTCCGTCATTTCTTACAAATGCCTGTAAAAACGACGACATGACGCACATGGGCGACGCGGTCACCAGCACCCGCCCGTAAGCCAAGGCGTGGTCCCTCATGGCCGGGGTTACGCCCAAAAGCTTTAAAAGCGGGTCAAAAAACACATTGCAGAGGATCAGGGACAGGGCTGCGAAGCCCAGGGCCATCAGGAGGCCGGTGGTAAAATACCCGCGGGCCTCCCGCTCGTTCCCCTTTCCTCTGGAAAAGCCAAACAGGACGCTGCCTCCGATGCCGCACATCATGCCGAAGCCGTAAAAGGTGCTGTAAAGGGGCAGCAGGATATTCAGTGCCGCAATTCCCACGGAACCAATGCCGCGGCCGATCATCATGGTATCCGCCAGGATATAGATGGACGTTACCAGGGTGGCGCTGACCGACGGCAGAAGGTAGCTTAAGAATACGCTGCGGACCGGGTCTTCAAGTAAACGGTTCTGTTTCATAATTTCCTCATGCCATATTAAAATTTGTGTCCTTATAGCCGGCGATGGCGTCCGCCATCTCCTGTCCGTACTCCTTTGCAAAGTCCTCCAGCACCAGGTCGCTGGCCTTTACGCCCTCGTCCCCGAAGATCCCCTCCGAAACCTCTCTGAGGGACCAGAAGGTGTGGGCGCAGTGGTACTCGAAGGTCTTTACCCCAGGCATATATTTTTCGATCTTCATTTCCGGGGTCAGTCCGGCGTTCCGGACGATCTGGACGCAGTGGTCGTGGGTGTGGAGGGTCTGGGGCACCTCATACCGGATATCCGGATTGAAGCCCCGGGAAATGGAGGCGTCCAGGACGCTGCAGTAAGCCGTTCCCGCCTCTCCGGCTCCCATTTTCTGGAACTGGGCAAACCACGGGCAGGCATAGATGTTCATGATATAATCGGGATCATAGCCTCCGATCTCCACCCGGTTGGCGGCTCCCATGGCCTTGATCTCCTCCGTATTGATCCACTCTCCGTACCGGCAGTAGTTCTCATAGGTCAGGGGCTTTCCGTCCCGGATGGCTCTCTGGGCCATGCGGCGGCCCCTCTGGCTTCCGTAATACTGGATCCCATGGATAAAGGCCTCCCGCCCCCGGTCTCCGAACTGCTCCGTAAGACGGATATAGTACCTGGCCGCCAGAAACGCGTGTGTCATCTCATTAAATCCCATAAAAACTCCCCTTTCTGAAACCTTGTCTACAGTTCCCCTAAAATATCCGAAAGCTCCGCAAACTGGGAAAGCGTCAGCGCCTCGCCCCGGACCGATGCCGGAAGGCCCATGCGCGCAATAGCCGCAGCTACCTTTTCCTTGGAAAACGGCAGCTCCGGAGCATTATTTAATCCGTTCTGCAGAGTCTTTCTCCTCTGGTTAAAGGACGCCCGGATCAGCTTAAACATCAGCTTCTCGTCCCGGACCGTCACTGGCGGCTCCGTGTGCCTTGTGAGCCGGATCACCGCAGAGCCCACGCTGGGTCTGGGAATAAAGCAGTTGGGCGGCACATTGGCCACGATCTCCGGCTTCGCGTAATACTGGACCGCCAGAGACAGGGCTCCGTAATCCTTGGAGCCGGGCCCCTCCTTCATCCGGTCGGCCACCTCCTTCTGGACCATGACCGTAATGTTATCAATGGGCACGCCGCTTTCAAACAGCCCCATGATGATGGGCGTGGTGATATAATACGGAAGGTTGGCCACCACCTTAATGGGACGGCCGCCGTTATACCGATCCGCCAGCTCCCGGATATCCACCTTTAAAATATCCTCGTTGATGATGGTCACATTGTCCCAGGCCGCCAGGGTCTCCCCCAGAATGGGGATCAGATTCCGGTCGATCTCCACGGCCACCACCTGCCTGGCGTTTTCTGCCAGATACTGGGTCATGGTGCCGATGCCGGGGCCGATCTCCAGCACGCAGTCGTCCTTTGTGACTCCGGCGGCGCTGATGATCTTTTCCAGCACATGGGTGTCGATCAGAAAATTCTGGCCGAATTTTTTCTGGAACATAAATTCATACTTTTGTATGATCTCAATGGTGTTCTTGGGATTTCCCAGATATTCTTTCATATACGATTCTCACTTTTCTTAAAGCCTGTAAAGCCGTCTGGCATTCTCTGCGGTGACGCGGATCACTTCGTCCTTTTCCATGCCCTTAAGCTCTGCCAGGGCCTCCGCCACATAGGAGAGATACAGGGAGGAATTCCTCTTTCCCCGGTAGGGCGCGGGCGTCAGATAGGGGCAGTCGGTTTCCAGGACCAGCCGGTCCATGGGCGCGTATTCCGCCACCTCCTTGAGCTTCCTGGCGTTCTTAAAGGTCAGGACGCCGCCGATCCCCAGGAAATATCCCATGTCCAGATATTCCCGGGCCTGGTCCACACCGTAGGAAAAGCAGTGGATCACGCCGCCGGTTGTCCCTTTATGCTCCGCTTTTATGATGTCCATGGTGTCCTTTGCCGCGTCCCGGCTGTGGATCACCACCGGAAGTCCCGTCTCCTTCGCCAGAGAGAGCTGGCGGACAAACCATTGTTTCTGGATCTCCCGGTCTGGCTCATCCCAGTAATAATCCAGGCCGATCTCTCCGATGGCCACGATCTTTTCCGATCCGGAGGCCTTCCGGAGCCATTCCATGTCCTCCTCGGTCAGATCCTTCGTTTCATTGGGATGGACCCCCAGGGCTCCGTAAAAAAAGGGATACGTTTCCGCCAGGGCCAGGGTGGTCCGGCAGGACTCCATACTGGCGCCGATGTTGCAGACGTTCCCGATCCCGTTCGCCTTAAGGCTCCCGATCAGGCTCTCCCTGTCCCCGTCAAACGCCTCATCGTCGTAATGGGCGTGGGTATCAAAAATGTATTCCATAGATCAGCACTCCTATGAAGTAAATGATGAGCAGATGGGCCGGATAAAACCCATAGGGCAGATATCCCAGCCGTTTCCCTCTGGTTCCATTGTAACGGCTGATGAAGAAAAATGCAATGCATCCGAAGGCTCCCCCGGCGATTCCATCCAAAAGGATCAGCACCGCGCCTCCCGCCAGGCTCTGGGCCTGGAAATTTCCATTATAAAAATACAGGATCAGGATAAAAAGTACGCCCAGCGGGCCATAATCGGAGTTTAAAATCCCTGCCGCAGCCATGGAAGCGGCCGCAATAAAGGCAGCCGCCGCAGCCTTCAGCCATACAGCCCGCCCGCAGCCTCCAAAGGCCCCTTCCCCCGGCTCCCAGATCTGGACGGCCCGGATCCCCTTTAACGCCAGAAGGCTGATGGAAAGAGTCACCAGCGTATTCTGCACCGGATATACCATTCTTCCGCTGCATATGAGGTTAAATGGGATCTCTGAAACCAGGGCCAGAAGGACCATGCGCTTCATATACTTTTCCCAGTCTCCCGTGTGGAAAAAGCCCTGGACCAGAGAAAAGCCATAAAGAGGAAAAGCCACCCGCCCCGCAAGGCGCATGGCTGTTCCCAGAATATACCAGGCCATGGGGAGGTCCCCGCCGCCGCGTTCCATCAGATGGAACGCCAGATGGTCCAGGGCCATGGCCCCCATGGCGATCCGCTTAAGGTCTGATGCAGAATATGTCCTCTGCCGGACTAGCATACCTCAGAGCCGGGCTTAACGTCCTTTTCCGGGACCATCAGGGCCAGATTCCCCTCATCGTCCTCGGCGCACAGGATCATACCCTCAGAAAGAAGCCCCGCCAGCTTTGCAGGCTTTAAGTTGGTGACTACCATCACCTTTTTCCCCACCATCTGGTCCGGCTTATACCAGGCCTTGATGCCGCTGACGATCTGTCTTGTCTCAGAGCCGATCTTCACCTGGGAGCAGAGCAGCTTTTTGGACTTGGGCACTTCCTCGCATTTTACGATCTGGCCGATCTGGAACTGGAGCTTTGCAAAATCGTCGTAGGTGATCTCCGGCTTTTTCTCCACATCCACAACGCTTTCCTCCTGGGCGTTCTCTTCTTCTCCGGCGGCCTTGGCCTCTTCTGCCTTCATGGCCTCCACCTTCTCCAGGACCTCCTTCACGTCCATACGGGCGAACAGGATCTCCGGCTTCTCCGTTACCTTATTTCCATTGGGATACAAGCCGAACTGGTCCATGGCCTCCAGAGTCCTCTTCTCCGTATTGAGCTGGGCCAGGATCTTTTCAGACGTCTCCGGCATAAAGGAGGACAGCAGGGACGCGCCGATGGTGATGGCCTCGGTCAGGTTATAAAGCACCGTAGCCAGACGGTCCTTCTTCTCCTCGTCCTTTGCCAGGGTCCACGGAGTAGTCTCATCGATGTATTTATTGCTGCGGCGGAAGATATTGAAGATCTCTGTGATGGCGTCGGCCACGCGCAGCTTCTCCATCTTCTCGTCTGCCTTCTTCACAGCCTCTAAAACAGCGGCCTTTAAGTCATCGTCCACGTCCTCGCAGACGTTCTTATTCTCCACAACGCCGCCGAAATATTTATTGGTCATGGAAACGGTACGGTTCACCAGGTTGCCCAGGATATTGGCCAGATCGGAGTTCATCCGCTCCACCATTAATTCCCAGGAGATCACGCCGTCGTTCTCAAAGGGCATCTCATGGAGTACAAAGTAACGGACTGCGTCCACGCCAAAGAAGTCCACCAGCGTATCGGCGTACAGCACGTTTCCTTTGGACTTGCTCATCTTTCCGTCGCCCTGGAGGAGCCACGGATGGCCGAATACCTGCTTGGGAAGGGGCAGGTCCAGGGCCATTAAGAAGATGGGCCAGTAAATAGTATGGAACCGGATGATGTCCTTACCGATGAGATGGAGGTCTGCCGGCCAGAACTTATTGAATTTTTCATCATGGTTCCCGTCGCAGTCATAGCCGATCCCTGTGATATAGTTAGTCAGGGCGTCCAGCCATACATAGGTCACATGCTTCGGATCGAAGTCCACCGGGATCCCCCACTTAAAGGAGGTCCTGGATACGCAGAGATCCTGTAAGCCCGGCAGCAGGAAGTTATTCATCATCTCATTTTTCCTGGATACCGGCTGGATAAATTCCGGATGGCTGTTGATATGGTCGATGAGCTTCTGGGCATATTTGCTCATACGGAAGAAGTATGCCTCCTCCTTTGCAGGCTGCACCGGACGGCCGCAGTCGGGACACTTTCCGTCCACCACCTGGGACGGAGTCCAGAAGGACTCGCAGGGCGTACAGTAAAGACCCTCATAATGGCCCTTATAGATATCGCCCTTTTCGTACAGCTTCTTAAAGATCTTCTGTACCTGCTTTTCATGGTACTCGTCGGTGGTACGGATGAATTTATCATAGGATGTGTTCATCAGATCCCAGATATTTTTGATCTCTCCCGCCACGTTGTCCACAAACTCCTTGGGCGTCACTCCGGCATCCTGGGCCTTTAGCTCGATCTTCTGGCCGTGCTCGTCGGTTCCGGTCTGGAAATATACGTCGTAGCCCTGCTCTCTTTTGTACCGCGCGATGGCGTCTGCCAGCACGATCTCATACGTATTTCCGATATGCGGTTTTCCGGATGTGTAGGCAATGGCCGTGGAAATATAGTACGGCTTCTTACAATTCTTGCACATAAAAAATCCTCCTTTAAGACAAAAAAAGACCCGTCTTTTCTTAAAGACGAGTTCTCCCCGTGTTACCACTTTAATTCAGAGATCCCTCACAGGATCCCCCTCACCGGCTGCCATAGACAGCCTGACGCGCTAACGGGCGCTTCCGTCGCGGCCTCAACTCTCTGCCTTTTTACCGGCAGCTTCTTCAGCCGCGCAGCTCCGGGACCATCTTCTGCAAAAGCTCTGCTCCCCGTTCGCACCATCCGGGGTCTCTGAAAGCTTCCTTTTTGCGTACTCTTCCCTTCACAGCCTTTTCCCTATTATATCCCTAGTCTATCCTGTTCCCGCGTTTTTGTCAAGCTGGGAAAATTCCTGCGGGCATACTTCCGCCAGCCCGGCTCTGTTCCTTCCTGTCCCCCCTTCCGCGGGCAAAAGAACCGGTGCATACCTCCTCTCTTCTTCTCATATACTGGCCCTATACAGCCGGTATCCGGGTGCGTTTCCCACTCCCGGCTCCGGCCCGGCTTTTTAAGGAGGTACTGTCATGCGGCCTGAACATGGCTTTTCCCGAAAATATCCGTACATACTTCTATGGGGGCTCCTGGCCCTGTCCCTTCTTCTCACCTCCTGTGGCCGCCAGAGGATCCGGCAGCCCGGAGAAGATGGCGCGGCCTTGGAAAACAGCACTGCCCCGGGAAACGGCACGGCTCCTGAGTCCGGCGGGGCTCCGGTGTGTCCGTCCCAGGAGGACAGTTTCGCTGCCCAGGCTGCCTTTGATTTCTTCTGTACCCAGGTCTTCCAGGAGGAGATGGCCCAGGCCGGTACTCTGGATCTCCACTATACGCTGCTCCGGCCGGAGGCCTTCGGGATCTCTCCCGGGGAACCAAAGCTGGGCGTATGCACCCTGGAGGACATGATCCAGTCCGGGGCGGCGGTCCAGGAGCTGGCGGACCGGCTCGCCGCCTTCGACCGCTCCCTGCTCACCGGAGACCAGGCCCTGGTGTACGATGCCCTTTCCGAGACCCTCCGCGCCTCCCTCATGGGCCGGGGACTGGAGCTTTATGAGCAGCCCCTGGCCCCCACCATCGGCGTCCAGGCCCAGCTTCCCATTCTCCTGGCAGAATATTCCTTCCACTCCTTAAAGGATGTGGAGGACTACCTGGCCCTTCTGTCCCAGACCGATGCTTATTACGCCCAGATCCTGGAGTTTGAAAACCAGAAGGCCGATGCGGGCCTGGGCCCCTCGGACGCTTCCATCGACCGGATCCTGGAATCCTGTGAGAGCTACCGGATCGATCCGGACCAGAACTTTCTCACCGAAACCTTTGCCGCCAGGCTGGCGGCCCTGGAACAAGAGATCCCTCTGACCGCAGAGCAGAAGGCGGACCTCCACTCCCGCCATCTGTCCGCCATACAAGGACATTTTATCCCGGCCTACGAGGCCATGATCCAGGGCATGACCGCTCTTAAGGGGCGCGGGATCAACGACGGCGGCCTGGCCGGATCCAAGGACGGGAAGCAGTATTATGAATACCGGGTAAAAACCGGACCCGGACTCTCCTATACGGTCCCGGAGCTTAAGGAGGCCTTAAAGGCCAGGATCCAAAAGGACTACGAGGCCCTGGGACAGATCCTCCGGGAGACTCCCGCTGCCGGTCTGGAAAACGCCTCCTTTTCCCTGACCGATCCCCAGGCCATCCTTCTGGATCTCCAGGAGCAGATGAAGGGGCTTTTCCCGGAGCTTTCCCAGTGCGGCTATGAGATCCGCCAGGTGCCCTCCTGTCTGGAGGACTCCTTAAGCCCCGCCTTTTATCTAACGGCTCCTGTGGACAACACCGATCAGAACGTCATCTACATCAACGGCGGCTCCACCGACAGCCGGAAGGACCTCTACACCACCCTGGCCCACGAGGGCTTCCCCGGCCATCTCTACCAGACCGTATACAGCCGGACCCACGCGAAAACGCCGCTGTCCGCTCTTTTAAGCTGCTCCGGAGCCAATGAGGGCTGGGCCACCTATGTGGAAAATATCGCCTGTACCTTTGACAACGGCCTTTCCAGGGCTGCCGGGGAATACCGGGCCCATATGCGCTCCCTGTCCCTTTGCGTCCATGGCCTTCTGGATATCGGGATCAATTACGACGGCTGGGACGAGGCCAGAGCCGGGGAGTTCATCCGCTCCTGCTTCCAGGCCGACGACCAGACGGTCCAGGAGCTGTGGCAGGTGATGATCGATAACCCCGCCAATTATCTGGAATACTGCGGAGGGTATATTGAATACATGGACATGAGAGATCAGGCGGAGGCCGCCCTGGGAAGCCGTTTTTCTCCCCTGGAGTTCCACAAGCTCCTCCTGGATCTGGGCCCTGTACCCTTTTCTGTGATCCGCCCCCGGTTTACGGCCTGGCTGGAGGAACAGGTCCGCCAGGCTGCGGGCCCGCCTCCGTCCAGGGGGTGAATCCGCAGCCTCCGGCCCGGGGCCATTTTTATGGAAAGCATCTTTCTGGACTCCCATAATGCCTGTTAAAGCATCCGTCCATTCCCGTCAGAATTATATTTACTGTCTATAATTTATATATTATAATATTTACAGACACTAATTTGTAATTTCTGTTCAAGGAGGTGTTTTATGGGCAGATCCATTCTTTTTCTGATCTTACTTTTCGTTTTCCCTCTCTCTGCCTGCTCCCACGGATCGTCCGCTCCGGTCTCTGCTGATACGATGCCGGATATGGAGGAGCTCCTGGCCTATTCCCAGTCCCACTCCCAGGAGGAGTATGAAAAAAAATTAAAGGAGATCCAGGCAGTCATCGACAATACGTCTTACGAGACGCTCTGCCAGATCCTTACCGATTCCCTGGCTTCCTGGGCGGATACACAGACCGATCTTGAGATCACCGATACCTCCATGGAATTTTCTGAAGATCCTCTGCTGATGGATGAGCAAAGAAAGGAAAAGCTGTATAACAACTGGACCATATCTGTAAATATCCAGCTGGCCGGAGATGAGAAGTCCAAATACGATGTCCCCGATGCGGCCGCCATCTACCGCCAGGCGGCAGATGCGCTGCGGAGCACTCCCTACGGGGCCTATAAGCTCCATACCTTAAAGATAACCGCCAGCAGCGACCCGGACCGGATCCTGACCTCAGAGCAGGAAGGCAGCTTCTTCCTTACAGATTCTGCCTTTTCCCTTCCCCAGGAGCCAGAAGAGCTGGCGATCCAGAAGACAGTCCTGGAGCAGGTGGAGGAGTTCAACCAGGAGTGCTTTTCCGATGAACGCTACCGCGGACAGAATATGACCTTAAGGCAGTTCGGATCCCCCAGAGATTCCTCCGTTCTTTACCTGGAGCTTCCCATCTACGCTCCACCCTTTGACCAGGACATGGACGCCTTTGCCGGTAGCCTGGAAGCCCGCAGCCTGGATTTTTTCCATGTAATTACGGAAAACAAGGAAAATCTGGAATATTTGAAAAAATGTGGCATAACCTCTGTAACTATCCGTTTTATCACCTCCTGGGACAACCGCCTGGAAGGACCCGAGCGGTACCGGGAATTTTCCTGGGAGCTTTAAACCGCCGGATAATTTTTTCATTTTCTGATTTCTTATACTGCAATTCTGCGCTATAATAGAAGAAGCGAAAATATACGGGCGAAGCCCGCAGACCTGTCAGTTTCCATGTAAAGGAGAAATGAATATGAATGAAGTAATGAACGCCATCCTGACCCGGAGAAGCATCCGGAAATTCACCGCAGACCCCATTCCCGCCGAGGTCCTGGAGGACCTTGTAAAGGCCGCCCTCCACGCTCCCAGCGGCATGGGAAAGCAGACCTGGCAGTTTACCGTGGTCACAAACCAGGAGATCATCCATTGTCTCTGCGGCCTCATCGGGACTGAACTGGGCCGGGAAGGCTACGACATGTACGGTCCTGCCGCTGTGATCATCCCCTCCAATGAAAAGGAAAGCCCATGGGGGAAAGAGGACAACGCCTGCGCCATGGAAAATATCTTCCTGGCTGCCCGCTCTTACGGCGTCGGCTCCGTATGGATCAACCAGATGCAGAACATCAACGACCGTCCGGCAGTCCGCGCCCTGTTAGACGAGATCGGCGTTCCCGCAGACCATGTGATCTACGGCGTAGCTGCCCTGGGCTATGCGGATCCATCCGTACCGGTGGAGCCCAAGGAGCGCATAGGGAAAGTCGTGTATGTAAAATAAAAGAAGCGAACATGCATGGAAGCCGGCCGCGGTCCTGTCAGCTTTCATGCAGCCCAGAAAGGAGAAACTCTTATGGAACGAGCAAAGCAGTTAATGGAAATGGTCGCAAAGTATGAATCCCTGATCTACGATACCGCCGACTACATCTGGAAGAACCCGGAGACCGGATACCGGGAGTGGAAGACCTCCGCATATATGGAGGAGCATTTTGAGGCCCTGGGCTACACCCTCACCAAAGCCGGAAACATCCCCGGCTTCTACGCCGATCTGGACACCGGAAGACCCGGACCGAAGATCGCCATCTTAGGAGAGCTGGATTCCCTGATCGTTGGAAACCACCCGGACGCAGATCCCGAGACCCATGCGGTCCATGCCTGCGGCCATAACGCCCAGTGTGCCATCCTTCTGGGAGTTGCCGCCGCCATGAAGGAGCCGGGCGCGCTGGATGGTCTCTGCGGCTCCATCCGTTTCATGGCTGTACCGGCCGAGGAGCTGATCGAGCTGGGCTTCCGGGAGGAATTACGGAAGCAGGGCGTGATCCGGTATTTCGGCGGAAAGGTGGAATTCATTTCCAGAGGCTACTTTGACGGCGTTGACATGGCCATGATGATCCATTCCGGAAAGCTCCCCGAAGGAAAGACCCTGTCCATCGGCCAGGGCTGCAATGGCTGTATCACCAAGAATATCACCTTCAAGGGCGTGGCCTCCCATGCCGGCGGTTCTCCGGAGGCCGGAAAGAATGCGCTTTACGCGGCCACCTGCGGACTGAATGCCGTCAACGCCATCCGCGAGACCTTTGTGGACGGCGAGCACATCCGTTTCCATCCCATCATCACCGAGGGCGGAGCGGCCGTAAACGCCATCCCGGAGACAGCCAAGGTGGAATCCTATGTGCGCGGCGCTTCCTTTGACAGCATCCGTGATTATAACAAAAAGGTAAACCTGGCCCTGGCCGGAGCGGCCGCCTCCCTGGGCTGCAATGTGGAGCTGGACGACCATCCGGGCTACTTCCCCCTAAATAACGACGCCAACATGACGGAGATCCTGACAGAGGCCATGGAAGCGGTGACCGGGCCCGGCACGGTGACCCGCGGCGCCTGGGGAACCGGCTGCACCGATATGGGCGATGTTTCCGCCATCATGCCGGCCATCCATCCCCATGCCAGCGGCTCCATCGGCACCGGACACGGCAAGGACTACTATGTGGCCGATAAGAAGGCCGGCTGCCTGTATCCGGCCCAGTGCCTGACCGTAGCAGCCTCCATGCTCCTGGAAAACGACGCCGCCAGGGCAAAGAAGGTCCTCGCCGAGGCGAAGCCATACTTTAAGTCCAAAGAGGAATATCTGGCTGCCATTGACAATCTGACCATGGACAAGGACGCCGTCATCTACAACGAGGACGGCACCGTTACCCTGGATTTCTGTCAGAGATAACAGCAGAAGGCCAATTCATTCAAACAGGGGCGGGTGCAGCCCATATGAGCCGCACCCGCCCCGATCTTTTCCACTCCGGTACATTCTTCCGGATCCCGCTTCCCCTAAATGAAGAGATACTGGAACGCATTAAAAATATATCCCACACAGATGATACCGGCGGTACAGATTGCCGCAAACGTTCCCAAAAGCCGCGGCTTCACCGCCTTTCCCAGCATGATCATGGACGGGAGGCTCAAGGTGGTGACTGCCATCATGAAGCTTAAGATGGTTCCCAGCTGGGCTCCCTTGGCCAAAAGCGCCTCCGCCACCGGGATGGTCCCAAAAATATCCGCGTACATGGGGACGCCCACCAGAACGGCCAGAACGACTCCAAAGGGATTTCCGCTTCCCAGGGCCGTCTCGATCCAGGCCTCAGGGATCCAGTTGTGGATCACAGCCCCGATCCCCACGCCTGCGAGGATATATGGAAATACCTTCCGGAAGGTGGACTCCACCTGTTCCCTGGCATAGGCCAGCCGGTCCCTTACTGTAAGCTCCGGGCTTTCCAGGTCCACCCGGCCCGCCATGCGGATAAATTCCTCCACCTCTGCCTCCATATGCAGCCGTTCGATCAGCGTTCCGCCGAAGACCGCCACCAAAAGTCCCAGAATAACGTATACGGCTGCGATCCTTCCGCCGAAAATACTCGTTAAGAGCACCAGACTTCCCAGATCCACCATGGGGGACGAGATCAGAAAGGAAAAGGTCACGCCCAGAGGGAGACCCGCTCCCGTAAATCCCATGAACAGGGGGATGGAGGAGCAGGAACAGAACGGGGTCACCGTTCCTAAAAGGGCCGCCGCGACCCTGGCCCCCAGCCCATGGAACCGGCCCAGGATCCTTTTGCTGCGCTCCGGCGGAAAATAGCTCTGGATATAGGAGATCAGAAAGATCAGCGTACATAATAGGATCGTGATCTTAATGACGTCATAGATAAAAAACTGGATGCTGCCGCCAAGTCTGGTGGAAACATCGGCTCCCATGGCCGTAAGCCCCTTTCCCACCGCGTCCTTCAGCCACTCCATGCCGAGGATCTGGTCCTGGATCAGGCTCCACAGCCCCTTTCCCGCCTCCATCATTTCTTCAGCAGGCGGACGATCTCTGAGGTTTTCGCCATCCGTCCTGCGATCACCAGCTTACCGTCGATCATCAGCGACGGCGCTGCCATAACGCCCAGCTTCACGATCTCCATGAGATCTCCGACCTTTTCCACCACTGCGTCGCTGCCGGTCTCCTTTACGGCCTCCATCACATTCTCATACAGCTTGTCGCAGTTTTCACATCCCATACCGATCACCTTTATGACCATGTTCTCCTCCTTTAATTCTTAAGCTTCATCTCGCTGCCCACATACTCCTCCCATGCAGAGAAGATCTTCTTTATGAGCATGGGACCGATCTTGGAAATAAACACCAGCTGGGACCGCTCAAAGGTCCCGCATTCCTTATAGTCGATCAGGGAGCCCACCACGTCCACCTGGGTCCAGCCCGTTTCTGTCAGATTACAAAAGCCCTTGATCCGGTGCACATCCGGGGCCACCGCCGTTAAAAATCCGTGGAGCTTTTCCTTTTCCACCTCGCCGTCATATTCCATGAACAGGGACTTGGGCTTTGTTTCCGATGAATTGGTGGTCTCCTCGCACTCGGCCCACTGAAAGATCCTCAGGTCCTTCTGTAAGAAGGAATCATCCATCTCCCCATTGACGCTCTTGATGATCTCACATACCGGATTGATCTCCCGGACCTTTTCTGCCACCAGTTCCATCTGCTTCTCGTCTGCCAGATCCGTTTTTGTAATAACTGCCAGGTTGCAGTGCTTCAGCTGGCGGAAGGCCGTTTCCTCGTCCTTGACCTGCTCCAGGAAGTTCACCGCGTCCACAAGGCAGATCACGCCCTTAAAGTCATATTCCTTTTCTGAAGCGACCCGCGCCGCATCCAGGATCTCCTGGACGTTGGAGGGGTCTCCCCAGCCGGAGCTTTCCACAAAAAGATAATCAAACTCCTGCTGGGCCATTTCTGCCAGGGCCTTGACAAAATTTAATTTCTGGCAGGTGCAGAAAATAGAGCCCCGGTTGATCTCCATCATCTGGATATCGTCATTGCGCAGGATCGTTCCATCGATTCCCAGCTTCCCGAATTCATTCTGGATGACCCCGATCCGGTATCCCTTCAGCCTATCCAGAAGCCGTAATAATGTAGTGGTCTTTCCGGATCCCAGAAATCCGGTCAGAACGTACAGCTTTGTTTTTACAGGTTCCATGTCCCTTATATCCTCCTTTTTTCTCTCCTTTTTCCCACACCCGCAGGCCGTCTCTCTCTCCCCCGAGGATGCCAGACGCTCGGCCATGCGGACGATCTCTCCCAGCCTGTCTTTATTCAGGGAATAGTGGGTCCATTTTCCTTCCCTCCGCGGAATCACAAGGCCCGTATCGGTTAAAAGCTTCATATCATGGGACAGCGTCGGCTGCGTGATATGAAACTCCTCCAGGATCTTACAGGCGCAGAGCTCCCCGCCCGCCAGCATATGAACGATCTTCAGCCTTTTGGGATCCGAAAGCGCCTTGAAGATCCGGGCAGATCCAATGTAATCCATAGTTATGTCATCCCCTCTTTAATATATAGATTTTTTCTATGTTTAGACTATAAACCACATATAGAATTTTGTCAATATGTTTTCTTAAAAAAGCGCCGGCTTCTCTTTGCCGGCGCTCCAGCGCTTCAAAGTATATGCCCGGCTGATCTGCCGGAATTCTTTCCAGGCCGCTGCACTCCGCCCCTGCTTCCCCGGCTGCTTCCAGACCTTCGCTTTCCGCCTCCCGGTCCATTCCCGGACGCCTGTGCTCCGGTTCTGCTTCCCTGGCCATCCGGCCTCCGCCTTCCGGCCTTGCCCACCGGGGCTTTCCGGCCGTTTCCTGCCTTTCCGACGCCGGTTTTCTTCACG
The DNA here is from genome assembly GCA_905215775.1 of uncultured bacterium. GTDB lineage: Bacteria > Bacillota > Clostridia > Lachnospirales > Lachnospiraceae > Alitiscatomonas. The sequence continues at coordinate 17,000 of CAJMRM010000005.1, read as the reverse complement.
CTGTATCCAAAGGTACCCAGACATTCTCCCAGGCCGTAATACCGCCCGTGGGAATAGGCCATGGGCCGGGCCTCCGACAGATGGAAGGTATCCTTTTCATCCATATACGCTTCATCCACATCCACAGCCACCACCCGGGCCAGGAACATGTGATGGCTTCCCAGCCCGTCCACCCGGACCACCCGGCACTCCAGATTCACCGGACATTCCCGGATCAGCGGGACCGAAACCTCCCTGGCCTTTTCTCTGGTCAGCCCCATATCTGCCCATTTATCCGTATCCCGGCCGGACCGGACGCCGCAGTAATCCGTAGCCCTGGCCAGCTCCTCTGTGGTCAGGTTCACCACAAACTCTCCGGTCTCCCGGATCATATGATAAGAATACCGCTCCGGCCGGACGCTGATGGTCAGCATCGGCGGATTGGTACACACGGTTCCCGCCCAGGCCACGGTGATGATATTGGCGTTCCCCTCCCGATCGGCCACCGATACCATGACTGCCGGAACGGGGTACAGCATATTCCCCGGCTTAAATTGTCTTTTTCCCATACGCTTCCTCCTGGCCGCCTACTGCTGCAGCGCCATCATGATCTGGGGAGCCAGCTGCTTCTTTCGGGAAACCACGCCCGGAAGGCTGACGATGCCGTCCATCTCTTCGATCTCCTCTTCTCCGGTTCCATCCTCGTCCGCCATATGGAAGGCAGCGGAAACAAGCTGCTCCGCTCCCTGGCCCACACAGATCAGATCCGTGGACTCTGTCAGGATATTGGTCAGCATAAAGAACATCATATCCGCATCGTGCTGCTCCCTGGCCTTTTCCGTATAGGCCAGCATCCGGGGCTTCAGATTTTCCAGCTCTTCTGAATCCAGAGAGGTGATCTGCCCGATCCCGAACACAGAATTTCCCACGGTAAACCGCTTGAAATCCTGGTAGAAGATATCCTCATCCGATTTGCCCTTCAGATTGCTGCCGGCGGCAAACATCTTCTTTGCGTATTCCTCCGCATGGATCCCAGCGATCTCCGCCAGAGCCAGAGCTGCCTCCTTATCCACTGCCGTGCAGGTGGGAGAACGGAACAGCAGCGTATCGGAAATGATGGCGCTGCATAAAAGTCCTGCCGTGGTCTTATCGATCTCCACATTATTTTCCCTGTACATCTGGTAAATGATGGTGGCCGTACAGCCCAGCGGCTGGTTCCGGAAAAATACCGGGGACATGGTCTGTACCGTTCCCAGACGGTGATGGTCGATGATCTCCCGGATATCCGCGGTCTCAATGCCGTCCACAGCCTGGGTCCTCTCGTTGTGATCCACCAGGATGATGCGCTTTCCCTTGGCTCCCAGCAGGTTCCGGCGGGAGATCATGCCCAGATATTTTCCATCCGAATCCAGGATCGGGAAATCCCGGTGGCGCTTATTGGCCATAATATCCCGGATATCGTCGATGGGATCCTCATCGGAAAATCCGATGATATTTTCCATGGTCATAAAATAGCTGATCGGCATGGACTGGTTGATCAGTCTTGCGGTGGTATATGTATCGTAGGGCGTTGTGATCACCGTACAGCCCCGTTCCTGGGCCAGCTTCCGGATGGTCAGGGAAACTCCCGCGCCTTCGCAGACGATGATGCAGCCCGCTTCCATCTCAATGGCGCAAAGCTGGGATTCATACCGGTTTCCCAGGATCACCAGATCGTGCTTTTCAATATAATTTTCCATCAGATCCGGATTGGCAGCGGCGATCAGGACCTTTCCCTTATCAAAATACGCCTCTGCATCTCCCACCACGATACTGCCCTCCAGGGTATCCAGAATGTTGGAGTACTTGGTATTGGCCTTGGAAATGATACTGCTGTCATACAGGTTCATATAGGATTTGGTGATGTCTCCGATGGTGATGACGCCTTCTAAAACGTCCTCCTCTGTGACGCAGGGGATCGTCACCACGTTATTCTCCTGCATGAGTCCCCATGCGTTCTTTAAGGAGATCCCCCGGTCCACGCCCTTCGTCTTCCGGATCTCAATATCCTTTACCTGGGTCTTAACGCTCTCCACCAGGCGCGGAGCCTCCACCTGGAAAAAATCCAGTACAAACTGCGTTTCCGGATTCACATTCCCGGCGCGGCACGGCTCGTATTCCTTCCCTGTAAGCTTTCGTTTCAAATTCGCGTAGCAGATGGCAGAACAGATGGAGTCCGTATCCGGGTTCCTGTGCCCGATGACCAGCGTTTTCTGCTTTTCTGTATTTATCATAGATGGTTTTCGTCCTTTCCAGTGATTTCATGGTCGTTTTCACATTCTTTCTTAAGTATAGCATACAGGGCAGAAACCGTACAGCCGGGAAAATATACAAAAAAACAAACGGAACGGGGGCATAATCAGACATGCCCCCGCTCCTTGATCCGGCTTCCCGGCTTTATTATTTTTTCACGATCTGTACACGGAAGTCACCGGTACCGTCGTAGTAATAATCTCCCACGACCTTTAAGCGGTAGCCCGCCGGAACCGTTGTCATTTCCGTACAGTTGATGGTTCCCTTTCCGTCCACCAGGCCTGCAGCCCAGATCTGTCCAGGAGCCCATACGGTATTATCGTCCTTACAGTAGTATACCACGTTGACCCAGCCGCCGGTCTTGCTGTCATCCTTTACGATCCTGACACGCAGCTCGCTGCCGCCGTCGTAATAATAATCGCCTACGACCTTAAGCTTGTAGCCCTTGGGCACTGTGGTCATTTCGCTGGAGTTCACATTTCCCTTTCCGTTCACAAGGCCCTTGGCCCAGATCTCTCCGGGCGCCCATACGGTATTGTCCTCCTCACAGTAGTATACCACGTTGACTCTTCCGCCCTGGGTCTTTTCCTTAATGACCTCCACCCGCAGCTCGTCGCCGCCGTTGTAGTAGTAATCCCCCACAACTCTCAGCTTGTAACCCTTGGGTACTGTGGTCATTTCGCTGGAGTTCACATTTCCCTTTCCGTTTACAAGGCCCTTGGCCCAGATCTCTCCGGGTGCCCATACCGCGTTATCCTCCTCGCAGAAGTATACGACATTGACCCAGCCGCCTTTTTTCTCCTGGTTATTGTTGTTTCCGTTGTGATGCCCGTTATGGTTTCCATTGCCGTTGTGGTGGCCATTGTGATGACCATTTCCCGGCCAGCGGTCGTCATCATCGTCGTCGTCCCAGTCATCGTCATCCCAGTCGTCGTCATCATCATCATCGTCATCCCAGTCATCGTCATCATCGTCATCGTCCCACTTATCTTTCCATTTATTCTCCCATTTGTCCTCCCAGTCTCTGGCCTGGGCCTCGATGACAGTCAGCTGCGATCCCGCTACCATAAATGCCGCTGCAAATAATAATCCCTTTACACTTCTTTTTCTCATATGATGTCCTCCTTTTATCTGATTTCACGATTTTTTTCTTCTTTGTATCTGGATTATAGTATAGATTTACCATGATTTCAAGTAAATGGAAAAGACGTAAGAAAGCGTATGAAAAATGTAAAAATGTAATAAAAATGTAACATTTGTAATGATTTCAAAGCATTCAGCCATGTACAAAACTTACAAAAGCTGCTTACAATAGTTTCATAATCTATTTACAGTTTGTTCATATTTTGTTCATATCTCTTTTTTATACTAATTGCATAGAAAAAATTTATTTCTCATCGCCAATATGACAAATTGCACATAGATTTTTCATAATTGCCCCGGCTGTCGCAGCCGGGGTCTCCTCATTTTATGGGGTATGGGCTTCCCAGGGAACCTCCGGTCTCCCGGGAAGCCTTTTTTCGTCCATGTCCAGTCCCTGTACCTGCTTTTTAACCCAGTACCAGCTTTGCGGCCCCATAGATCCCCGCATCGTTTCCCAGGGTCGCCAGAAGCACCTTTGCCTTCTTCGTTGCCATGGGCGACAGCTGGTCGTGGTATTTCTGGATCATGTCGGTCAGGAAGGTCCCGGCTCTGGAAACGCCGCCTCCGATCAGATAGGCCTCCGGATCCAGCACCATGGTGATCCCGGCCATGGCCCAGCCCAGATACCGGCAGGAGGTCTCCATGGATTCCAGCGCCAAAGGATCCCCGGCCCTGGCTGCATCCAGCACACTTTTCGCTGACAGATTCTTCACGGTCCGCAGGGAGGAGGCCCGCTCCGGCTGTGCCTCCAGGAGCTTTCTGGCAAGACGGGCGATCCCCGTGGCGGAAGCCGCCTGCTCCAGACAGCCGTATCCGCCGCAGTTGCACTGCTCCGTTTCTCCCTCGATCACATGGATATGGCCGATCTCACCGCCGACGCCCTGCATACCCGGCCAGATCTTTTCGTTAAGGATGATGCCGCCGCCGACGCCGGTTCCCAGGGTGATCATGACCATATTTTTATAGCCGCGGCCGCCTCCCTGCCACAGTTCTCCCAGGGCCGCCACATTGGCGTCATTGGCGCTTTTTACTGTCATTCCGTCCAAAAGGCCGCTTAAGATCTCCTGGGGATTCATGGCCTTCCAGCCCAGATTCACGCAGAATTCCACATGGCCGTCCTCCAGGACCGGCCCCGGCAGTCCCATACCGGCGCCAGAAAAATCCGCCGTCGAAAGCCCTCGTTCCGCCGCTTTTTTCTTTATGGATGCCGCAATATCCTCCAGGATATGCGCTCCGCCGTTCTCCTTTCGTGTGGGGATCTCCCATTTTTCCAGAAGCGTTCCGTCCTGCTCAAACATTCCGAGCTTTACGGTCGTACCGCCGATATCGATTCCAATGCATTTCCGGCTCATGATCCATTCTCCCTTTCTCCCGGCAGTCCGTATTTCTTCCGCCGGCTTCTTTCGGTCTTTTCTGTTTTTTCCCTGGGATTCTCCCATAAAAAGATTCCGGGACCGGATTTCCAGACGATCCGGTCCCGGTCCCATACTCTATATTACAGCGCCTTTACAGTGCGGACTACGTTTTCCACCGTAAAGCCAAATTTTTCAAACAGCTTTGCGGCCGGAGCGCTGGCTCCGAAGCTCTTCATGCACACATATGCACCGTCCAGGCCCACATATTTTCCCCAGCCGAAATCGGAAAGCGCCTCAATGGCAACCCTCTTTCTCACAGCCTTCGGAAGGACTGCTTCCCTGTACTCTGCGCTCTGCTCCTCGAAAAGCTCCATACACGGCATGGAAACCACGCGCACCTTCTTTCCTTCTGCCGCCAGCTCTGCCTTGGCCTTCACCGCCAGCTCCACCTCGGAGCCGCTGGCAATGAGGATCACCTCCGGCGTGCCCTCGCAGTCGTCGATCACATAGCCGCCCTTTAAGGCCTCTCTGCTGCTGCCTGCCATGGGAGCCAGGTTCTGCCTTGTGAGCACCAGGGCTGTGGGCGTCTTTTCAGAGGACGCGGCGGTGAGCCATGCGGCAGAGGTCTCCGTTGCGTCACAGGGACGGAATACCCGGAAATTGGGCATCGCCCGCAGCATGGCCAGCTGCTCGATGGGCTCGTGGGTCGGCCCGTCCTCGCCGACGCCGATGCTGTCGTGGGTCAGTACATAGGTCAGCGGAACGCCCATAAGAGCAGAAAGTCTCGCCATGGGCTTCACATAATCGCTGAATACAAAGAATGTAGAAACGTATGCCCGTAAGCCGCCGTGGAGCATGATCCCGTTTCCGATGGCGGCCATAGCCAGCTCTCTCACGCCAAAATGGATATTTCTTCCCGCCGGGTTTTCTGCGGAGAAATCGCCCTCGCCCTTCATCTCCGTTTTATTGGAGGGAGCCAGGTCTGCCGATCCGCCGATCATGCCCGGGATCTCATCCTTCAGAAGATTGATCATCTTCCCGGATAAGGATCTGGTGGCCTCCGGCTTTTCCTGCTCCAGCCACAGCTTTTCATTGCCGATGAGCGCCTCTGCGTCCACTCCGCTGTGGTACTTCTCCCAGAGCGCTTCCATCTCCGGATATTCCTGGCAGTAGGCTGCGAACATCACATTCCAGGCCGCCTCAGTCTCTGCCTTCTCCTCTGCCAGCTTTGCAAAGTGGGCGTATACCTCGTCCGGTACGAAGAACGGCTCCTCATAGGGCCAGCCCAGGGTCTCCCGCATGGCCTTTACATTATCCACGCCCAGAGGCTCGCCGTGGGCGCTGGCCTTGCCCTGCTTTGCCGGACAGCCGTAGCCGATCTCTGTTTTAATGGTAATGAAGGACGGACGCTCCGTGTCGGCCTTTGCAGCCTCGATGGCCAGACCGATGGCGTCCAGGTTGGTTCCGTCCTCTACGGTGATGGTCTGGAAGCCGAAGGCCTTCATACGCTCCTCCACGTTCTCCCGGAAGGCCAGATCCGTGCTGCCCTCAATGGAGATCCGGTTGGAGTCATAAAGGACGATGAGCTTGGAAAGGCCCATGGTCCCGGCCAGGGAAAAGGCCTCGGAGGAGATTCCCTCCATCATGCAGCCGTCGCCGCCCAGCACATAGGTGTAGTGATCCACCACCGGATAGTTTTCTTTGTTGAATACGGCGGCCAGATGCTTTTCAGCCAGGGCCATGCCCACTGCCATGCCCATTCCCGCGCCCAGAGGGCCTGTGGTCGCCTCCACGCCGACGGTGTGGCCGTACTCAGGATGGCCCGGCGTCAGGGAGCCCAGCTGACGGAAATTCATGATATCCTCTTTTGTGAGCCCGTAGCCGAACAGGTGTAAAAGGGAATACAGAAGCATGGATCCATGGCCGCCGGAAAGGATGAAGCGGTCCCGGTTCTCCCATTTGGGGTTGGCCGGATTGTGATTCATGTGGTTGGCCCAGAGCTCATATGCCATGGGTGCGCTTCCCAGGGGCAGACCCGGATGGCCGGAATTTGCCTTCTGGATCGCATCGGCGGCTAAAACCCTGATAGAATTGACGGACAGTGCATCGATTGCTTTCATGTCTCTTCCTCCTAAGAACTGTGCTTGTTTTTGCATTTGTTTTATTTATTTTAATTTTATCTCTTTCATAACCTCGCTTCCGGCCACGATCAGGGAATTTCCATGATTTTTTCCCTGGCGCACACAGGAAACAGAAAAATCAAACTGGCCCTGGAATTTCAGATGGCCGTCCAGGCTGTATACCCTGCACGATTCCTCATTATACAGGATAACCCGGTCGCCGTCAATTTCAACTCCGGCATAATCATAATCAAAGTCCACGGTTCCGGCCAGCTTCCCGTCGGCCGTATATACATCCAGACGGCTGGGATTGCCGGACCCGTTCTCCACCACGACTCCGGCGTACCGGTCTGAGTAAAAGATGCTCTTGATCTCCTCCTCCACCGGGACCGTCACCACCGTGCTGTCCGGGATCACATTTTTTACGGAAATAAAGGTTAAGCCCTTGTCCGAAAACGCGCAGACTGTTTCCTGGTTCAAATAGACCACCCGGGCCGCCATTTTGTCGTCGAACTCCTCTTCAAAGCCCCCGATAAAACGGTTATTCACGTTTTTTCCGATTTCCGAAAAATCATAAAAAACGACCTTATTTTTTAATGTTCCGTTTTTCATGTACATGACGGACATGACGATCTGCTTTCCATCCGGCGACAGGGCCAGATCCACGGGATATCCGTCTCCCGATAAAAGCATTTTGATGCTGATGCCCAGCTCCTCCCCGTCCTTCTTAAAATAGAAGATATAGCATGCCGTGCTGTCCTCCACCACTGCCGCCGTAACGCCTCTGGAGGACACCGCTGCCTTTGTAATGGGAAGCTGGGTCCTGGCAACGCCCGTACATCCGGCTGTACTGCAGATATAAAGCTGGTTTCCCTGCTGGTCCGCGATCACCGCATAGTCTCCGTTGACATTGATAACCGGAGTCTTCATCTCAAAGCTCTGGGTCCAGACGGTCCTTCCCGCTCCGTCAATATAGGAAGCTCCGTCCTTGGTGTAGCGGATCATATTTTCTCCGAAATACGCATATTTCACAAATCCGCTCTCGCTGACGCTCTTGCTGGGCGTGATCTGGGGCGGCTGGCTGCCGTCCTCCCCAGCCCCCTCCTGGCCTCCGTCTGCCGCGTCCCCGGAGGCTTCCGCTCCCTCCGTATCCGCTCCGCTTTCCGGCGTATCGGCTTCCTCTGCTGCCGGAGCGCTCTCTGGGCTGCTTTCAGCGCCGCCGTGGCGCATCGGTTTCTCCCAGGCCACATCGTAGCCGGTATATTCATACTCACTTTGATATTTATAGAAGCAAAAGCCGGTCACTGTCAGAAACAGAACTGCCATGACCGTCGTAAGGATCCGTTTTTTCCGCCTTTCTCGATGGACCTGGCGGATCACCTCTTCGCTGTCCTCCTCTTCATACCGGGACGGATGCTCCTCCTGCGGCGGCTGGACAATATTTCTCCGGAGCTGCCGCTTTTTTGATTCCCTGTCCATAAAACCCATATCACTCATATATTAAATCTCCCGGAAATGCCCATATATTTTTAGTATACACCATTTCGGGGAGATTCGCATTAAATTCTTTCTTAAATTATTCCTTCCCAGATCACTCCTTGGACGGAAGGATCAGCTTCTGGCCTGCCAGGATCCTGTTTTCATCCTCCAGGCCATTGAGGCGGCAGAGCTCCGCAAGACGGCCCAGGGTCCCGTATTCTTTAAGGCAGATGCCATAAAGCGTTTCCCCCTCTCCAACCTGGTAGATCTCATATCCATTGGCCCTGGCGGCGGCATAGTCGATGACCGGCCGTTCGGAAGAGGAGGCGTCCCCCTGGCCAGACTCCTGGGTCCCCTCTGCTGGCGGCGCCGGTTCCGCGGACGGGGCCGTTTCCGGCACAGCCTCCTCCACAAGCTCCGAACCGGCCGGATCTGCTCCCTCCTCCAGGGATGCGCTTTCTTCGGCGGGAGGCGTTTCCGCCATGGTCTCGCCCTCATACGTCTCCCCTGTCTCTCCTGCCGGAGGCTCCGTGGGATACACGTTCCCGGGTATCTCTTCGATCACAAAATCCGGTTCTGCGGCCTTTTCCTTCCGGTACTCGTCCCAGTCCGTGATGCCGGCAGGCAGCACCGAGGTAAGTACGCTTTCCATTTCCCGCATCTTCGAATAATTGTTGACCATGACCACGCCTCCGGCCAGTACCGCCACCGAAAGGGCCCCGCAGAGCATTCCCAGGGCACTGGTCTTATGGCTTTCCATGTCGGCCTGCTCCTTTTTTACCACCATCCGCTGGCGGAAATCCCGGATCACCTTCTCATGGGAGCCTGTCTCTACCCGGCGGACATCCTTTCTGGTGATCATATAGTCCTGCATCATCTGGTTCCGCTCATAATATACACAGTGGCCCTTCAGACGGTAAAATCCGTCCTCCGAGGTCACATAAATGACCTCCTCGCCCTCCAGTCCATGGTTCAGATACATGAGCTGGTTTTTCCCTGCAAAATACTGGCAGTGCTGCTTCCAGTAATTCAGCGGGCTTAACTGGCTTCCGGGTCCTCCGCAGAGAAACCAGCCCTGGATCGTGCGCTTGGGGAAGGTCTCCTCCATGGCCTGATACGCCTTTTTCCATCCGTTCTCCGTAAAGACGATCTTTTCCCCGTCAGTCTCCACGTCCTCCATCTCCATGGCCCCGTCCACAAACACATACGGAGTCCCGTCGTACTGTTCCACGCTTCCCAGCAAAAGTCCCACCCGCAGCGTCTGGCTTCCAGACGGGTACAGGCGTTTTAAGTATGTATTGACATAATCCTCCATATAAAAACGGATCACCTGGTCCGGATCTCCGATCTGGCGGATGTTCTTCGGCAGTTTTGGAAACGGATTGTATAAGTCTCCCATGGTCTCACCTCGCTATATTCTTCCACAGGAAGGCCGGGCCTGTCCTCCGGTCTTCCCCTTATGACTCAGGTGGAAGTATACCATGGGCTCTTGGCAAAACCTGTCAAAACGGGGCTGGCTGTCCAAAAAAGTTTTCGACACGCTTCCCCAGAAGATTCATGCCCAGGCAGATGCTGCGGCTGATGCAGTCCGCCAGCCGCATGACCACAGACAGGCGGACGCTCTGGAGCATCAGCGGATCCCCGTTCCTCACAGATCCTACGATCCCGGTGATAAAAAGATCCCCCACCGCATCCAGGTCCTTGCTGACCCCCAGTCCCGGCTTTAAAGGCCCCTGTCCCAGGGTCACATAGCCCACATGCTCTGCGCTCCCCACCGACGCGTCCACAGCCACCACCAGGGCGTCCGGGCATCGCTCGCGCAGCTGCTCCATGCACAGCGGTAAATTCATGGCATGGACCGGCTCTTCCAGCGTTCCCAGGACCCTGGCGTTTTTCATCCCTCGTTCCTTTAATTTATAGCCGATCAGAGGCCCCAGACTGTCGCCGGTGGACCGGTCTGTCCCGATGCACAGAAACAGGACCTCCGTTTTTCCTTTTTTCTGCATCTCCTCCAGGATCATCATCAGAAGCCGGCTGGCAAACCGTTCGGTCTCAAATCCGGTTTCCGTATTGTAGTAATAAATCTCCCGCCTGCGAAATCTCATGCTCCTCTTCCTTTTCCTTCCTGGTCTTATACGCTATTATAGGCGGACATGGAGAGGAATATACAACAAAAAAGCGGGGACAGAAATTTCTCTGTCTCCCGCTGGAAGCTTCCGTTCTTACCACTCAAAATGCATGTAGTCCTTGGTGGAAAACATGGCCCCCCATGTCCACCCATATTTTCCAAAGGCCTTTACCACGTCGCTGTCGCGGCCGATGGAGTATGGATTCACGCCCGGCTCCCATTTATTTCCCACCAGGACCGTGCCGTCCATCCGCACCTGGGGATTCTGGTCCGGATTGATGTCGATGGCCATTCCCGCGCTGTGATAGCTTCCCAGTCCATTGCTGCGCCAGCTGTAAGCGCCGATGCTCTGGATGGGGAACTGCTCCGGTCCGTTGTAGATCTCTGTAAAAATGGCCTTTACCTCGTCTGCGATGCTGCTCAGGACCTGGACCTTGGCCGTCCCGGCTGTCTTCTGGCCGTTTTTCAGCCTCCATACCGGGATCTCCACCCATACCATTTCCGCCTGGGCTGTCTCCGGCGTGGGATTGGCAGCGATCCGGTCATACTGTGCATTTACCTGGTTCCAGAGCTCCTCGGTTCTTAAGCTGTAATCCTGGTGCACGGCCGAGTAATGATATCCGGCCTTTTCCCCCTCGGACAGCTCCGGATCATTCTCATACCAGTAAGGATCATACTCATAGCCGAAAAGCCAGCCCCAATCGTCATAGGAGCTTCCTCCTGTTCCGGAAAAATCTCCCCAGGAGGAGCCATCCCAGGAAGAACTGTCCCAGGAGGAACTGCCGCTTCCGCCAGAGGATCCGCTTCCGCCAGCCTGGCTCTGGACACGGCCGTCCTTTATCCAGGCGCCGATGCCGTTTACCTGGCTCCCGTCGGGCGTTCTGGTATTGGTCAGCACATACCCGTTGGAATCGAAATAAAAGCATTCCGAATATCCGTCGTTGTCGCTGTCGATCCACTGCCATCCGTCCTTCATGCAGCTTCCGTCATCGTTCTGGTACCATCTGCCGCCCCCGTCGCTCCTCCAGCTCCCGGCAAACGCCGTTGTACTCATGGCCGCCGTTATGAGGGCCGTCATCGCCATCATCCGTACTGTATCTGCTTTCATCCTGCTGCCTCCGTCGCTTTTCTTTTCGTATTCATTCCCGCTTTTACTGCGGCGCCCCCTGACGGTCCCGGCTTTTGAATACGGTGACCGCCTCGCTGATATTTTTTGCCTCCCCGGCCCGGATAAAGCCCTCCAGTGCCTCCAGCCGTTCCATCGTCATAAATTCCCGTCCCATATACGCCTCATAATTTTCCGCCGTATACAGCTTCTTTTCCTTCAGGGCCGTTCTCACGGCCTTAAGCTCCCCGGCGGCCTCAGCCAGCTCTCCCTGAAGGCGGTCGATCTCCGGCCTACTGTTTTCCATGATCTCATCCGAAAGGATCGTTCTCGTAACCGTATCAAAGGCATTCAGCGCTTCTTTTTTCTTTTTATTGGTCTGGAGCAGATCCTGGTCCAGCTGGGCGATCTCATCGTCAAACTTTTCCAGATTATAGACCGCGTCATTTTTATCCCTGCGGATGGTCCTTGCAATGGCCTTCATCTGCTTTTTATTGGCCTGGATCCGGTTCTTCAGGGCGCGCCCTTCCTTCAGCACGTCCATATGCTTCATTTTTGTGGCGTTCCCGAGCTTCACATAAATCCCGCCGAAGATCAGGATATCTGCCAGATAGATCAAGATCAGATACCAGGTCTTCCGTTCCGGCATCGCGAAATATATGCCGCAGGGAATGGCCAGGAAAAAAAGGAGCAGGGTAAGGAGCAGGATCCCCATTTCCTTTATGCCTCTGGTAAAATACAGGGCGTAGTACAGATTCCCGGCACAGTATCCGGGGACATGGCTGGTCCGGAACAGAGTCCGGATCCGGCTTTTCAGCTCTTCATTTTCCTTTGCCAGGCTCTGGGTATCCTCGGCGATCCGGCCCTTTACCCCCTGGTTCCTGGCCTTCTCCCGCTTTGTCTTCACCTTTTTCAGCTGGTCCTCTGTTTTTCCGATCTCTGCATCGTAGCTCCTGGCGATCTCCTCGCTCCGTGCCTTCACCGTTCTGGCTATGGTGTCGGCCACAGCCTTTTCCTTTGTCCTCAGCTGGTCCTCCAGCGTTCTTTCGCTTTCCTCCAGCCCAAGCTCCCTCTCCCTTAGTTGTTCCAGTTCCTGTACAGCCTGCTTTGCACCGGCAAAAAAGGCAGTGTAATCCGTGATCGGCAATGCCATCTTTTGTCCTCCTGGATCGTTTGTTTTTGTCTCCGTGCGTCCGTATAGGACCGCAGGATCCTGCATGTATATATAGATTACTACATCTTTCCGGTTCGTACAAGGTAATATCATCAAAAAACACTTTAAAATCACCGCATCCCTTGTTATAATTGCCTGTATCATAACGAATAGGGGCTCTTATTCCTGCCCGACACAGAAAGGAGACCGCTTATGTTCCGTATGTGGGGAAAGCTCTGGAAGGACAATCATCTGCTGCAGGACACTGTGGCTGTCAATGGGGACTATTCTCTGTCCCGTACCGCCATGGTCTTTCAGGCCCTGGACGAGATCTGCCGCGAATTTGACCTGGGACAGCCCATCTGGCTGGACTCCAATATAAAAGACTTTAAGCTCCACGATAAGACCAGATTCACAAAGGACAGCTTCATCGAGGAGATCGGCTTTGATTACCTGGAGATCCACGTGATCGAGGAATAGCCGGGAAATGGATCTCCGAAAGGCCAGGGGCCGGCAGTCTCTCCGGCCTATGAAAAAAATGGCGGCAGCTCCAGGGAGATCCTCCCTGTGCTGCCGCCAATATTTTTACGCGTCTATGCCCTGCTTACAGCCTCTTTAAAAGAGCCTCTCTGGCCTCCTCATAGCCAGGCTTTCCAAGAAGGGCAAACATATTTTTCTTATAGCTCTCCACGCCCGGCTGGTTGAACGGGTTCACGCCAAGAAGATATCCGCTGATGCCGCAGGCAAACTCAAAGAAATAGAACAGCTGGCCGAGGCTGTACGCATCCTGGGACGGGATCCTTACCATAAGGTTCGGCACGCTGCCGTCGGTATGGGCCAGGATGGTACCGTTCATGGCGCTCTTATTGACAAAATCCACGGTCTGTCCTGCCAGATAGTTCATTCCGTCTGTGTCCACGTCCTCCTTCTGGAGCACGATCTCTGCCGGAGACTCCTCCACATTTAATACAGTCTCAAACATGATGCGGGCTCCGTCCTGGATAAACTGGCCCATGGAATGAAGATCCGTGGTCAGATCCACGGCCGCCGGGAAGATCCCCCGCTGGTCCTTTCCCTCGCTCTCGCCATAAAGCTGCTTCCACCATTCGGAAACGTAATGCAGACTGGGCTCATAGTTGGCTACGATCTCCACCTGCTTTCCTTTTCTCAGAAGGATGTTGCGGACTGCGGCGTACAGAAGAGCCGGGTTCTTTTCGTACTCAGCTTCCAGGGCCGTCTTTCTGGCCGCTGCCGCGCCCTCCATTAACTGGTCGATATCTGCGCCGCTGACTGCGATGGGCAGAAGGCCTACTGCTGTAAGAACGGAGAAACGGCCTCCCACATCGTCCGGCACCACAAAGGACTCATAGCCCTCTTCCACAGCCAGGTTCTTTAAAGCTCCCTTCGCCTTATCCGTGGTCGCATAGATCCTCTTATTGGCCTCTTCCCTGCCATACTTCCTGATCAGCATCTCCTTGAACACACGGAAGGCAATGGCCGGCTCCGTAGTCGTACCGGATTTGGAGATGATATTGATGGAAAAATCCTTTCCCTCCAGAACATCCTGAAGGTCCCGGATATATTTGCTGCTGATGCTGTTTCCCACAAAATAGATCTCCGGAGTCTTTCTCTCTCCCTTAGGCAGTACATTATAAAAGCTGTGGGATAAAAATTCGATGGCAGCCCGCGCGCCCAGATAGGAGCCGCCAATACCGATTACCAGGAGGACGTCGGAATCGCCCTTGATCTTCTCTGCCGCCATTTTGATCCTGGCAAACTCATCCTTATCATAATCCACCGGCAGATCGATCCAGCCAAGGAAATCATTTCCGGCTCCGGTCTTTCCTGTAAGAACCTCTTTTGCGCCCAGAACGGCGTTCTTCATATTTGTAATCTCTTCTTCACGGATAAAACCGGCGGCTTTGGAATAATCAAATACCAATTCTCTGTTCATGGCCTCATTCTCCTTTTCTTGCGTAAGATAATTTTCATACATATGTTTTAATTATACCATTGAGTTAAACCTTTGACAATCCTGGGGCCGGATTTTCTGCGGATTTTCCATGCTTCTCCGCCGCTGCCCCGGCACGCGCCGGCAGAATATCCGTAAGGGCCAGGCCCCGGCGGGATCCGGCGGATTTCTGTCCGGACCTTTCCGCCCTGTACGCGTCTATGTAAGATACTCCTGTAAAATATCCCCCAGAAGCTTCAGATCCTCCGGCTTCAGTTCCTTTTTTGCCCTCTGGAGCCCGTCCTTTTCATCCGGCCTGGAGGACGGCTCCTCCCGTTTTCCTCCTTCTCTTCCGGCAGCGATCTGATCCAGACTTTCCCTCAGATACTCAATGCTCCGCGCCAGCTCGTCCCCATTTTGAGTCTTATCCCGTTCTTCCTTTGTTCCATTTTCCCTGGGAGCCTCCTCGTTCCGTTCCTCCTCCCTCTTTCTGGATAAGACCGAAAACCGGGCTCCTGCCCGCTCCCTCTGGGCGCTTCCGTCCTTTCCTCCAGCCGTTCCCGCTGCCTTTTCTGTATGCAGGCACCTTGTTCTGCCCCGGAATTCTTCCTTTCCGGCTTCCTGTCCGGCCTCACCGCTGGCCGCAGTCTCTTCCACCGCCTTTAAGCCCTTTCTTCCCAGGTCCCTGAAGCCGGGTCCTGCCGCTGCCTGGAGCATCCGGCTCTTTCTGTCCGCCCGTTCTCCTTCCGCCGTCTTATCCACATTTTTATAAAAATGCGGAGAGTTTTCCACATAATCCACTAAGCAATCCATCAGCTGCTGGCGTTTTACTCCAACGTTGACGCCATTGTCCACCAGCACCATGAACAGTCCCGACAGGATTCCCATGGTTCCATAAAGGACGATATAATAAGAATCGCAGCGGTACCAGTACGCCCCGAATGCCGCCACACCACCGATCAGAAAGCAAAGGATCATGGTCTGCACGGAAAAATTATCCCAGTCGTCCAGAGATACCTTCATAAACCGGAATCCATAAATCTGTTTTTCTATGTACGCAGCCGGATTGCGAAGACCATGACTCAGAAGGAACATGTTTTCCGTCTTTTGCTTCAGCGCCCGCAGATTCTTGTTTTTCGTCAGCGCCATGTTTCCGGTTTCTTTAATCAATCTTTTGTAGAGGTTTCCTGTCACAAGCTTGCTTATGATCCCCAGCGCACACACGGCTGCCAGAACATAAAGCACTTTCCCAGTCTGTAAAAATTGTAACATAAAAAGCTCCCCTTTCTTCGTCCAGATGTTTCCAGATGATGGTTCCCATTATAACCACTTAGAAACTTTTTGAGAAGATTGAGAAGCCGAAAATCGTTCGTCAAATTCCGGGAAAATTCGGGGCTTAAGGGGTTGAGAACCCTCTTAAGCCCTGTCTTTTAAAGCTCTTCCAGCATGGCTGCCATAAGGCGGACCGAATGCTCCACAGCCTTTGCCTCAAATTCACTGTAATCCACGTTGGCGCTGTCGTCCGCCTTATCGGAAATGGCACGGACGATCAGATAGGGAACCTGGTTCAGATATGCCGCCTGGGCGATCGCCGCTCCCTCCATTTCCGTGCAGTAGGCATCAAAGGTATCCCGGATCCAGTTCTTTTTTTCACGGCTGTTGATAAACTGGTCGCCGCTGGCCACACGGCCGCAGAAGGTCTGGATATCGGGATTGGCCCTTCTGCAGCAGCTTACCGCCACCGCCCTTAAATGATCGTCCGCCGGGAATTCCTTGATCCCCATCTGCGGGATCTCGCCAGGCTGGTACCCGAAGCCTGCGGCATCCACATCGTGCTGGACCGCATCTGTGGCCAGGACGATATCCCCCACATTGACTTCATTTCTGAGAGAGCCTGCGATCCCGGTATTGATGATGCCGTTCACATGATACCGGTCCACCAGGATCTGGCTGCAGAGTCCCGCATTTACCTTTCCGATCCCGGAGCGGACCACAACCACATCCTTTCCCTTGATCGTTCCCTGATAGAATGTCATTCCTGCCACCGTCTGCGTCTTTGGGCCTTCCATCATCTCACGAAGTTTTTTCACTTCCACATCCATTGCTCCAATAATCCCCAGCATGTTTTATCCTCCTGCCGTATATTTGATTCATGATAATTGTCCTTATTATACGGAATCAATTTTGTAAAATCAAGGTGAAGTTATCTCCCAGGGGATCCTCATGAAAATCCAGAGGAGGGCTGACTTGAAATTTTAAATTCCAGTGCAGTGGTAAATTCCACCGGACAATAAA
>CAJMRM010000004.1 GCA_905215775.1 uncultured bacterium | reverse complement strand
CGGGAAACGCGAACTCCGCTTCGCTACGTTTGCGTAGCGGGCGGCTTGCGCCGCCATACGGGAAACGCGAACTCCGCTTCGCTACGTTTGCGTAGCGGGCGGCTTGCGCCGCCCTTTACTGTATTCCGAAAATTGCCATGAATGTGCCGGCGGCAACGGCGGTACCGATCACGCCTGCCACGTTGGGGCCCATGGCATGCATCAGAAGGAAGTTGGTGGGATCTGCCTCAGAACCAACCTTCTGGGATACACGGGCCGCCATGGGAACTGCGGATACACCGGCAGAACCGATCAGCGGGTTTACCTTTCCTCCGGTCACCTTGCACATGATCTTACCAAAGATCACGCCTGCTGCCGTACCAAAGGCAAAGGCGATCAGTCCGAGAACCACGATCTTAATGGTTGTCACCTTTAAGAATGCCTCGGCACTGGTGGTCGCTCCTACGGAAAGGCCCAGAACGATAACTACGATATACATGAGGGCATTGGAGGCAGTCTCCTGAAGCTGCTTTACAACGCCGGATTCACGGAACAGGTTGCCGACCATTAACATACCAACCAACGGTGCGGTCGTCGGTAAGATCAGACATACGACAACGGTAACGATGATGGGGAACAGGATCTTCTCCAGCTTGGATACAGGACGAAGCTGTTCCATCTTGATCTTTCTCTCCTCTTCTGTGGTCAGAAGCTTCATGATCGGCGGCTGGATGATGGGCACCAGAGCCATATAGGAGTAAGCGGCAACGGCAATGGGACCCATGAACTCTGTCTGTCCCAGCTTTCCTGCCAGAAAGATGGAGGTGGGGCCGTCAGCACCGCCGATAATGGAGATGGCCGCGGCTGCCTTGTCATTGAAGCCCATGAAGATCGCCATAAAGTAGGCGGCATAGATACCGAACTGTGCCGCAGCGCCCAGGAGGAAGCTCTTGGGGTTCGCGATCAGCGGTCCGAAGTCAGTCATGGCGCCTACGCCCATGAAGATCAGGGACGGAAGGATGCTCCACTCGTCCAGTAAGTAGAAGTAGTGGAGAAGTCCTCCGACGCCGTTGGATGAATCTTCGATGCTCAGCATGATATCCGGATAGATATTTACGAGCAGCATACCAAAGGAAATCGGAACAAGAAGCAGCGGCTCAAAACCTTTTTTAATGGCAAGATACAGGAAAATAAATGCCACAAAGATCATGATCATGTTGCCAAATGTCAGATTTAAGAATGCTGTCTGCTGGACAAGATTCAAAAGTGTACTTTGAATATATTCCATTTTAATCCCTCCATATGGAATCTGCAGTCAGCAGACAATTAGTTTAATGTAGCCAGTGTTGCACCCGGCTCAACAGAATCACCAACAGCCACGTTGATGGTAGCTACGGTACCGTCCTGGGGTGCCACGATCTCGTTTTCCATCTTCATAGCCTCAAGGATCACGATCACCTGGCCTTTTTTCACTGCCTGGCCTGCGGAAGCCTTCACGCCAAGGATCTTGCCCGGCATGGGAGCGGTCACTGCAACGCTGCCTGCTGCACCTACGGGAGCTGCTGCCGGAGCCGGAGCTGCCTTGGGAGCCTGTACGGGAGCCGCTGCCTTGGGAGCTGCTGCCTTTCCGGTGAAGCCTTCTTCTACGGTTACTTCGTATACATTGCCATTAACTGTGATGGTATAATTTTTCATTTTCATTTCCTCCTGATGATGGGTTATTTCCAGTTCCTGTTGGGAACACGCTTGATGGAACGAACGATAAGGCCGTCTGCGGACTCTCTTCCCTCGGAAGCCGCAATGGCCGCTGCGATCACAGATACCAGTTCTGTATCGTCGCAGACCTCCTCAGCCGGGGCCGCTGCAGGCGCAGGAGCCGGGGCTGCTGCAGGGGCCGGAGCTGCCGCTGGAGCGGGAGCCGCTGCAGGCGCTTCCTTTTTCTTCTTCATCTTTTCCTCAAATACATTGATGTACTTGAACATGCTGATGAGCCAGCTGATGAAGATCAGTACCAGGAATACGATGCCCATGCCCATAAGGGTATTCATGCCAGCCTTGGAAAGCTTTTCACCGGTGGTATATTCCGGAGAGATCGTAATAGAGGTGATATTTGCAAGATCCTCGTCCACGATCACGGTGAATTCTGCGTTTCTCTTTTCAAACACTGCCGGGATCCTGGCCACATAGCCGTCGTCCACAATGCCTACCTCTGCTGTCTCGCTGGAAACCAGCGCTCCCAGGTCGCCCTTTACGGACTTCCAGGAATTTAAGGCGCTCTGCATTACTGTATCCTTGTTCTTCTCACTGGCAGCCAGAGCCTTCTCCAGATCCTCGTCTCCCATTGCGGCAAACAGATCCAGATACTGCTGGGTGCCCTGCTGGAGCGTCATCACCAGAGACGGATCCATTTCCTCTGCCGTATCCGTTTCTGCGGTGGAGCAGGCAGAAAGGGCGAACAGGCAAACTGCCATACAGAGGGCAAGCCAGATTCTTTTAATATTCTGTTTCATATATCTGCCACCTCGCCTTAGACCGTACCGTGCTTTTTGGCCGGACGATCCTCTCTCTTTGTGAACAGCATTTCCATTGCTGCGATCACGCGTTTTCTTGTATCAGCCGCATCGATGATGTCATCCACATAGCCTCTTCTGGCTGCTGCCATGGCGCTGGCCTGCAGCTCGCTGTACTGGGCAGCCTTTTCGCTGATCAGGGCCGCTGCGCTGTCCGATTCAGAGATCTCCTTTGCGTACATGATCTTCACAGCCGGAACGGCTTCCATCATGCCAATGGAAGCATTCTTCCATGCGTAAACGATATCGGAACCAATGGACTTGCTGTTCATAACGAGTCCGGCGGTACCGAAGGCCTGTCCGGCGATCACAGTCACCTTGGGCACGTCTGCGTTTGCAAACGCGTGGGCCAGACGGGCAGCCGCCTTGGCGATCTTCTTTTCGGTGCACTTGCAGCAGTTATATCCGTTTACGTTTACCAGCGTAAGTACCGGGATATTGAAGGCGTCGCAGAAGTTCACGAAATCCGCAGCCTTTTCACAGCCTCTGGCTGTCAGGCCGGTCTCATACTCTGCCGTCTTTTCTCCATCCTCATAGCTCTCTGTGCGGTTTGCCACGCAGCCTACGGTCGTGCCGTTTAAGCGGATAAATGCAGTCACCATGCTGGGGGCATACTCCTTCTTCAGCTCCATATAGAAGCTGTCGTCAGAGATCATAGCCAGGGCAAGGGCTGTATCGCCTGCACAGTTTTCCAGGCCCTCACACATCCGGTTCAGGTCGTCGGCGCACTCATCATAGGACATGTCATCCTCGTTGTTGGCCGGAAGTACGGAGATCAGTGTGTGGATCTGTGCCAGGATATCCTCCTCGGTTCCTGTCATGCACACATTTCCGGCCTCCTCGCTCTGGAATTTAGCACTGGATGTATCTGTATCATTCTCAGCAATCGCATTGGGAGCGTTGACAAATAATTTTGCCTTTTCTTCCATGAAGGTGAAATCAGCCATTGCGGAGGCCACTGCCATGCCGCCGCCGCAGTTTCCGAACACTGCCTGGATCTGCGGGATCACGCCGGAAGCCAGAGTCTGGCATCCGTACAGTCTTCCAAATCCGTTTAATGCGTCCAGACCTTCCTGAAGTCTTAAGCCTGCACAATCGATCAGGCCCACCACCGGAGCGCCCATCTTCATGGCCATCCCGTAAAGATTCTCGATCTTCTTTGCATGCATCTCGCCAACAGATCCGCCCATCACGGCCGCATCCTGGCTGTACACATACACAAGAGCTCCCTCGACAGTACCGTAGCCGGTAACTACGCCGTCGGCCGGAGTTTCCTGAGCCTGCATGTTAAAGTCAGTGCTTCTGGCAGTCATATAGGCGCCGACTTCAACAAAGCTGTTGTCATCAAGCAATTCATTGATTCTTCTCATTGCTGACGTTTGTGCTGATTTAGTCATTTTGCTGTCCTCCATTATAAAAATTTGACGAAAATCGAATTTCTGCCTAGTGTAATAATAACCGCATTCTCCGTAAAATTCAAGGTATTTTTGCCATTTCCGGGAAAACAATGCAACATAAAAAAAGAGGCGGCAACAAGTTTTTTTCTTTTGCCGTCTCCCCTTTTTAGTTAATCATCTTAAGCGGCCCCGCATCGTCCGGACCACGGGCCACTCCTTACTCGTATTTTTTCGTCAGGGTAAAGCCCCTGCCGCGGACCTCCCCTACCTGGCTTACGATCATAAACGCCTTGTCGTCAATGTCCATGACGATCCGGTTCAGCTTCTGGAGCTCCCTTCCGGACACCACCACCAGGATGGCCCTGGACTGCTTTCCGGAATGGCCTCCTTCCATATAAAGAAGCGTAGTTCCGCGATCCATTTTTTCCTGGATCGCCGCGCTGATCTCCTCGTAGCGCTCGCTGATGATCTTTGCCTGGGTCTGGTGGACGCCGATGACCAGAACCTTATCCAGAATGATCGTGTACGTCATGACCATGACCAGTCCATAAAGGATCCTCTCCCGATCCCCGAAGGTCATCTGGGCTATGAGCACCATAAAGTCCATCACATACATGGTGGCGGACACCGGGATCCCGAATCTTTTTTTCAGTACCAGCGGCGGAATGTCCATCCCTCCTGTGGAGGCCCCCGCCCGGATCACGATGCCCAGAGCAAATCCGATCATGATGCCGGAAAAGATCGCGCACAGCATGGGGTCGTCTGTAAAGACCATATCCCCCACCAGCCGGCTGGCCTGCTCCAGGGCAAACGGATAATAAAGCGTAGCCACCAGCGTGGAGAGGGCGAATTCCTTTCCTAACTCCACCAGGCCGACCACAAACATCAGAATATTAAAAGCGGCCACAAAAACCGAAAGGGGGATCCCCCAGTAATGCTGGGCCACCAGACCGAGTCCCGTGGTCCCCGCGGCGATCATGTCCATGGGCAGCACAAACAGCGCCACGCCTGCGGCGTAGACGGAAAGTCCCGCCATAATGATAAATACCTGTGCCAGCAGCTTCAAGATCCTGCTTTTCTGATCCTTTTTCTCCATATACATCCTCCCTCTGTCTCTCCTCCGGCAAAAAAGCGCAAAAGAAAGGAGAGTGCCGCAAACCAGCGCCTGCGGTCCTCTCCATTTTCTATTCGATTGTATTTTTCCCGGATCTCTCCTTCTTATTTTCCGAACACAGCCTCATAATCCTTACGGAACTTTTCGATTCCCTGGTCGGTCAGCGGATGATGGGTCATCTGCTCGATCACCTTATAGGGAACTGTGGCGATATCGGCTCCTGCCAGAGCGCACTCTGTCACATGCATCGTATGGCGCACGCTGGCGGCAATGATCTCCGTCTGGATATTGTGAAGGTTAAAGATCTCCGAAACCGTCTCGATCAGGTCGATGCCCGGCTGGGAAATATCATCCAGGCGGCCTAAGAACGGCGATACGAAGGCAGCCCCTGCTCTGGCGGCCAGAAGCGCCTGGTTTGCGGAAAAGATCAGCGTCACGTTGACCCGGATCCCCTCAGAAGCCAGGACCTTTGTTGCCTTTAAGCCCTCCACGGTCATCGGGATCTTCACCACCATATTGGGATGGATCTTGGCGATCTCCCGTCCCTCGGCGATCATTCCCTCTGCATCGGTGGTGGTGGCCTTCACCTCACCGCTGATGGGACCGTCTACAATGGATGCGATCTCCTTTAAGGTCTCCACATAATCCTTTCCCTCTTTTGCGATCAGGGACGGATTTGTCGTAACTCCGCAGATCACGCCCATATCGTTGGCTTTCCGGATCTCGTCCACATTGGCCGTATCAATAAAAAATTTCATTGGTATCCCCCTCCTGTTCGGGTATTTTTTTGAACCTGTCTCCATTGTAATGGCAACCGGCGGGAATGTCAATGGACAATCCTCTCCATCCTCCTCATCCCGCATATCCCAGACTCTCAAAGCACTCATATTCATCCGCGCCGCCGATCCGGAAGCGGTACTGGTCCCTGTCCTTCTCCAGACGCAGCTCGCAGCGTCTTCCGTCTGGAAGCTCCGCCTCTGCCCTGGCAGCCCCCGTTTCATCCGGCAGCTCTGCAGCCCTTAAAATAAGCTCCGTTCCCGCCGGGATCCGTTCCTCCCTTCCATCGATCCATACCGGCAGCTCCCCGGCGGTCCGGAGCACCGGCCCCCGGTCACTGGCCCCCGGGATCGTATAAACGGCTCCGTCTGCCTCCGGCATCCCGTCCTCCCCCAGATGGAAGCTGCGGTACGCCATATACGTCCCCAGCAGATCGATGCGGTCATACAGGAGAAAATGCTCCGGATCTCCTATGAAGCTTCCATACATGGAATCTCCCGAGGAGCCCGCATGCCGGAGCGTCTGGGTCCCGTTTTCATTCTCGAGCGCAAATACCTCCAGGACCCTCAGATCATTTTCCCTGGAAAATTCGAGCCATAAAAAAGCATCTCCATTCCGGCTTTCCAGAAGCCATACGTCCGCAAGGCTCCCGTAGCCCTCCAGCTCCCAGGCCCCTTTCTTTCCCGTTTCCTGCCCCTCTCCGGTCCGGTTCAGGGAAACGAACGCCGTATACGTTTCTTCCTCCTCCCGGGCCGTATAAATATACTCCTCCTTTTCCCCGTCCCGGTCCCAGTCGGCGTAAAAGGGCTCTCCCTCTGAAAGCTGCGCCGCTGCGGCCGCCCCGGTCCGGTACGATTCCCGGATCAGCTCCGGGCAGTCCGCAAAGGTCAGCCGGCTCTCAAGACTGCCCTCCGACCATGGGCCCAGCACATACGGGTTAAATACCACCGTGATCCCCGTATGGTCCATGGTCCATTCCAGCTGGCCACCGGCGCCGGTTTCATCATGGAACAGGGAGTCCAGCGTCTCCTCATATTCCGGATAAAGGCTCCCATCTCCCCGGCTTTTTATATCCTCCTTCACATACTGATACGCCGCTTCCGCATCTGTGACCACATCCAAAAATTCCAGCCGCCTTCCTGTCTCCGGGTCAAAATTCACCCCATGGGCATAATAGCTCCCGTGGGCGCCGCCCACATAGGAGGAATCCATATCCCAAAAGCTTACGATCCGACTGTCTGCCCGCTGTACCCGGATCCTCCGCTCAAGAAAATATTCCTGACCGGGCTCCGGAGGATATTCCCTGACCAGAGAAAGATTTTCCTTAAATCGTTCCTCCGTCTCCCGGGCCGTCTCTGCGTTGTACTGGTCCAGGCTGTCCTCCAGCGCCTCCCAGCCGTCCACAGGAACGTACAGCCCGTCCCAGCGGCTTTGAAGCAGGCACCTCTGCTCCTGCCATTCTCCGTCGTAGCTCCTCCGGGTCTCCACAAACAGCGGCCTCCCCTGGTCCTGTCCCGGCCCAGGGATTTTTTCCGTTTCTTCTGCCTCCCCGGCCCCGCTCCCCCGGGATGCTTCTTGGGATTCCTCTCCATTCCTGTTCGCTCCAGATCCCGCCGTCTCCGTTTCATCTGCCGGCTCCTTGGCCGTCGTCTCTGCTGCCTCCCGGTCTGTACGTCCCGTCCCGCAGCCGGTCAGAGACACGGCCATAAGAAACGCCAGCCCTGCTCCTAAAGCCATTTTCCCTGTCCGCTGTTTTCTCATGATCCATTCCCCGCTTTCCCTATTTCTTGTCCCAGGCCCTGTCCGTTCCTCCAGTCCCCCCGGGCTTCCTGATCCCGCGTCCCAGACGGGCGCGCTGCTTCTGCTTTCATTATAAGCCCCCGTCCCTGCTCCTTCCATAAAAATACGCTTACGATCATTTACATTTTTCTTAATGTCTCTGCGCCTCTTTCCCTTCCGAAATCCATAGTAAAACCAGGCAGCATATGCTATAATATGGCTGAAACAGACATTGCGCCAGAAAAGGAGAAGCATCCCATGAAACCAGCACTGATCATCGGCTCCACCTGTGTGGACGTCATCATCAATATCCATCACCTTCCAAAAACGGAGGAGGACATCCACCCCACCTCCCAGTCCATGGCCATCGGCGGCTGTGCCTTCAACGCCGCCTATATGGTACGGCTCTTAAACGCTCCCCACACCTTCATCACACCCGTGGGCGGAGGCACCTACGGCGACTATGTGGCAAAGCTCATGACCCAGGCCGGGATCCCCATTGCTGTCCGGGTCCCGGAAAAAGACAACGGCTGCTGCTACTGCCTGGTGGAGGCCGGCGGAGAGCGGACCTTCATGTCCTACCACGGCGTGGAGTACACCTTCCAGAAGGAATGGATGGAGCCGTACCGGGCAGAGGATTTCGGCCTCACCTATGTCTGCGGCCTGGAGATCGAAGAACCCACCGGAATAAACCTCATCGAATATCTGGAGGAGCATCCGTCCCTGGAGCTTTTCTATGCCCCCGGAGCCCGGGTAGGAAACATGGATCCGGAAAAAACAAAGCGGATGCTGGCCCTCCATCCGATCCTCCACATCAACGCCCTGGAGGCAGAGGCCATGAGCCGGAAGGCGTCCTATGAGGAGGCCGCCGCATACCTCCGCTCCATCACCGGGAATACCGTCATTGTGACCCTGGGAGAAAAGGGCGCTTACTGCATAGAAAAAGACGGGACCAGCTATCTGATCCCGTCCATTCCCGCCGATCATGTGGAGGACACCATCGGCGCCGGTGACGCCCACGCAGGAGCCATTATCGGCTGTCTGACCAACGGTCTCTCTCTGCGGGATTCCATTTCCTACGCCAACAGGGTGTCCCGGGCCGTGGTCTCCGTCAAGGGCTCCTCCCTTCCTCCGGAGCTCCTTCCGCCCCTCTAGTTCCCTTCCAGCTCCCGGGAGGCCCGGACTGGATGCGGCTGCTAGCGGATATCCGCATACTTTACAGACCGCTCCTTAAACTCCTTCATCATGCCGTCCAGGGCTCTCCGCTCTGCGGCAAGATCCGCAAAGCACAGCCGGTGGCCCTTTACCAGCCGCTTTCCGTCCACCCAGACGCTGTCCACGTTGGAAGTGTCTGCCGAATATACGATGGCAGAATACGGATCATAGACCGGGAACATGTTCACCGACTCCGTTTCGATCAGAGTCAGATCCGCCCGCTTCCCGGGCTCAATGGAGCCAGTCTCCTTTTCCGCACCCAGGACCCTGGCTCCCTCGATGGTCCCCATGGCCACCACGTCTCTGGCAGTAAAAATACTGCGGTCATGATAGCGGGTCCTCTGGAATGCGGGGATCATCCGGAACTGATGGAACAGATCCAGGGTATTTCCCGAGGACGGTCCGTCGGTCCCCACTCCCACGGCCACTCCCGCCGCCTTAAGATCCCGTACCGGGCATACGCCCTTTCCCGATTTTGTATTGGAACCGATGCAGTGGGCGATCTTCGCTCCGGTCTCTCCAAAAATCTCCACGTCCCGGTCTGTCATGTGGATGCAGTGGGCCGCAATGGTCCGCTCTCCCAGGACTCCCAGTCCGTAAAGGAACTCTGCCGGCGTCTGGTCATACGTTTCCCGGAACATCTCCAGCTCATAATCCATCTCGCTCACGTGGAGCGTATACGGAACGCCGTACCGTTCTGCCAGTCCATAGGCCGCCTTTAATACCTCCGGCGGGTTGGTATTGGTGGCATGGGGAGCCACCACCGGCCGGATCCGCTCGTGACCCTTCCATTTCTGTATCAGCTCCTCACACATGGCCAAGGACTGGTCTGTATTTTTACTGTCGCATGTCTCCATATCAATAATGGTCTGTCCCACATACGCCCGGATCCCCATTTCCTCACAGGCTGCCGCCACCTGATCCTCAAAATAATACATATCCAGGACCGAGGTGACGCCGGAAAGCAGAAGCTCGCAGACACCGTACCGGGTGCTCTGGCCGATCAGCTCCCGGTTCATGGCCTCCAGCTCCAGCGGAAATAAAAACCGCCTCAGACGGTCCGAGCAGTCGTCCCCCAGGGACCGGAAGGGGATCATGGGGATATGGCAGTGGGTATTGATCATCCCCGGCATCAGGATCCCGTTTTTTCCGTCCACTGTCTCGTCCACATCCGCCGGACCGTTCCCCTCTCCCGCCTCCAGGATCACTGATCCGTCCAGGACCACGTATCCGTTTTCATAAACATGGAACTGTTCATCCATGGTAACCACCGTCACATGACTGATCTTTGTGCGCATATTGATCTCCTTATAAAATGATGTTGGGGGCAGTTTTATGTTTCCTCTGCCGCCGGCTGCACCGCGCGGCATGCTCCCGCGATCATAAAAAGAGCCGGGCCCGTACAGGCCTATGGCCTGAAACCGGCTCCCGGCCCTGTTTCTCAGCTAATTCATTTCCTTATACGATCTTACCGTATCAAAGAGTACCTCCCGGAACCGCTTCTGGTCAAATTCCATGGCCACTTCCACGCTGCCGGAGGTCTTGTATTTATTCCAGCATTTTTCTCTGGAAATCTCCTGCTCCGGATCTGTTCCCATAAAGTCGCGCCAGTCGCAGACGGTCATGCCTCTTGTGAACTCGCCCTTGGTTTCCACGTCCACCCGGGTCTGGATGCTCTTTGTAATAACCCGGTCATCCACCCACCAGGCCACAGCGCAGGCATCACAGATGGAGGTAAAGTCCGAATTCTTCACAGAAAACTCCAGGATATCTGCGGCAAAATCTCCCACCGTACCGCCGATGGCCCGCAGCTGCTCCACATCTCCCATATCCATATGGTTCTGGCGGGTCAGGTTCAGCCCTGCCATTTTAATGGGGATCCCCGACTCAAAGACGATCTTTGCCGCCTCCGGGTCCACCAGGATATTGAACTCCGCCGCAGGCGTGGCGTTTCCGCTGGTGGCAGAGCCGCCCATACAGAGGATCTCCGGGATCCGCTTCTTTAATTCCGGCTCCTTAAGGATCGCCTGGGCCACATTGGTCAGCGGTCCAAGGGTGATCAGGGAAATATCATCGTTTTCCATAAAGGTACGGATCAGGAAATCGGCTCCATGCTCCTTTTCCAGCTTCTTTTCCGGCTCCTGGATCTCAATGTCCCCGATGCCGCCGCTTCCATGGACCTTTGTGGCCCGCACCAGCTGGTTTAACATCGGCATGTCATATCCGGCATACACCGGGATATCCGGACGCCCCGTCAGCTCTGTGGCAAACCTGGCGTTCCGCTGGGTATACTCCAGCCCGGTATTTCCTCCCACTGCCACGATCCCCCGTACATCCAGATGGCGGATGCACAGGATCAGGGCGAACATATCGTCGATTCCCGGATCGCAGTCAATGATCACTTTCCGTTTTTTGTCCATAATCTTCTCCTTATGCTACTGCTGGCTTCCCTTCTCGATCTTCTTCTGGCGGTTCATGCGCAGCATTCCGAATACCATAAGGGCAATGATGGTGGCTGCGTAGGGGATCATCTCCAGGAACTCCGTTGGGAAGCTGGTCTGGCTCTTTAAGCTGGTAGCCGCTGCGTCACTGAGTCCGAAGAATACGGCCGCAACGCCTGCCCCCAAAGGATCGCCGCCTGCGATATTACAGGCAGAAAGTCCGATGTAGCCTCGCCCATTGACCATGTTCTTCATAAAGAAGCTTACCCAGCCCATGGACATGAACGCGCCGCCGAAGCCGCAGAGCACGCCGGAGATCAGGAAGGAAATGTATCCGATCCTCTTTACGTTGATGCCGACGGATGCAGCCGCCTTGTCGTTCTCTCCCACTGCCCGGAGCCGTAACCCCAGTCTTGTCCTCGTAAGGAAGAACCACACGGCAAAGATCGAAAGGAACGCCAGGTACGTCAGAATATTATGCCCCGAAAGCATGGGGCCGATCAGCGGGATCTTATTGATCAGCGGAAGCACCACGGTCGGAAGGGTGTACGCCTTGATCGCCGCAGATGTGGTTGCCTTCTCTCCGGTCAGCAGATACATAACAAAGACCGTGCCTCCTGTGGCCGCCAGGTTCACGGCGATACACGTCAGGTAAAGATCCGTCCTTCCCGACAGGCTGGAGAAGGCAATGACGGCGCCCACCAGAACTCCGATCACCACAGCTCCCAGAAGACCGATCCATACGTTTCCGGTCATTCCCGCAAACACAACACCGCCCAGGGCCGCGCAGAGCATCATGCCTTCCAGGGCCATGTTCATCATTCCGGCCTTCTTACTGATCACCGCTGCCATACCTGCAAAGATCAGGGGAGTTGACAGCCTTAAAACAGAATATCCAAAATTACCGATCCAGTCCAGTGTCAGCATTGCTTACTCCTCCTTTCCCTTTGAGGCGGCCGCTTCTTTTTCTGCCTTTTCCTTGGCAGCAAGCTCCTCTTCTGCGGCCTTATAGATCAGCTTCTTCTTATATCTTCCCATGAATTCCTCTGCCGCCACCATCAGGATAACGATACCCTGGATCACGGTGATAAACTCAATGGGGATATCTCCCTTGGAGTTTACCACGTCCGCACCGATACGGATGTATGCCAGCAGGCAGGCTGCCACCGGCACCAGGAGCGGGTTCTTTCTGGCTAAAACCGCTACCATCAGGCCGTCGAAGCCGTGCTGGGTGGTAGCGACCCAGTTATAACGGTCATAGTTTCCAAGGATCTCACAGGTACCGCCCAGACCGGCCAGAGCGCCGCCGAAAAGCTGTGCGCAGACGATGGTGGCCGTCATATTGATTCCACAGGCCTTGGCAAACCACGGGTTGCTTCCCACGACTCTCATCTTATACCCGAATACCATCTTATAGAACAGCACCGCCACCAGGACCACGGCGATCAGAGCGATCACCAGTCCTGCCTGGATCCGGAACTTTCCGAAGATCTGCGGCAGCTTGGCATTGGCCGGGATGGGCAGGGAGCCCAGGGAGCCGATGGTGGTATCTCTCATGGTATACATCATGATATAGATGGAAAGGAACATGAGGATACTGTTTAACATTAAGGACGAAACAACGATGTTTGCGTTGAATTTGGAATCCAGCCACGCAGGAAGGGCGGAGACCACAACGCCTGTCAGCGCACCGATGACCAGCAGCAGACCGATCATAACGGGAGCGGGAACGCTTTCTCCCAGCTTAATGGCAACCCAGGAGATCACACAGCCGGCAAACATGAAGATGCCCTCGCCGGCCAGGTTGAACTTATTTACCGCATACATGAAACAGAAGCACAGCCCTGTGAAGGTAAACGGGATCGCAAGGTTAATGATGCTTCCGATTCTTCTCACAGACGAGAACGGCCCCAGCACGAACTGCTGGATGATGTAGACCGGATCATCGCTGACTGCAAACAGGGTCACCAGAGCCACAGCATAGGCGATGGCAATGGCAGTCAGGATCCGGACCAGCTCAACGGTAAATTCTACTCTGCTTGTTTTATTCATAACAGGCCCTCCATTTCCTCCGGGGTCATGGTCTTAAGCCCCAGCATGTACTCGCCCAGCTCTTCCTCGGAAACCTCGTTGGCTTTTCTGAATGCCGCCACGATCTTTCCCTTTCTCATGACTAAAAGCCGGTCAGAGCACTCCAGTACCTCGTTCAGGTCCGCAGAGATCAGCAGCGTCGCCGTTCCCTCTTCCCTGGATTTTTTTACGATGGTCTTACGGATCATCTCAGCCGCGCCCACGTCGATGCCTCGGGTCGGCTGGTTGGCCAGGATGAAATTGGAGCCTGATGTGAACTCGCGGGCAACGACTACCTTCTGGATATTTCCGCCGGAAAGCATACGCACCGGCTCTCTCTTATCGTCGCAGGCGATCTCAAAATCCTTGATATACTGGTCCACGATCTCGTCGATATGCTTATGGTTGATGAACAGGCCGTTTCTATATTCCTTTTTGAAATACCGGTCTGCAATGATATTGTCCCGGATGGACATATCTCCGGCGCAGCCGTACTGCATCCGGTCCTCGGGGATATAGGCAAGGCCCATCTGGCGGATCTCATGGACGTTCTTTCCCTTGATGTCGTGGCCGTTCAATTCCACCGTTCCGGAGGAAAAGCTTTCCATTCCGGCCAGCACGTCAGAAAGGGCCGACTGGCCGTTTCCTTCCACGCCGGCGATTCCGATGACCTCGCCCTCATGGATGTCAAAGGAAACATCATCCAGGACACGCTTTCCGGAAACGCTGTTCTTCACCAGGTTCCGGATACTAAGCACCGTCTTTCCCACAGTGGGATCTTCCTTCTCGATCTTTAAGACTACGTCGCGGCCTACCATGAGTCTCGAAATATCGGCCTCGCTCATATCCTTTAAGTCATAGCTTCCCAGGCAGTAGCCGTGACGCAGCACCGTAACCCGTGTACAGATCCGCTTCACCTCTTCCAGCTTATGGGAAATAAAGATGATGGAATGGCCGCTGTTTCTTAACAGGATCAGCTGTTCAAACAGCTCCTCCGTCTCCTGGGGCGTTAAAACTGCCGTAGGCTCGTCCATGATGATGATCTTGGCGCCCTTGATGAGAACCTTCATGATCTCGATCTTCTGCATCTGGCCGACGGAAAGATCGCTGACCTTGGCCATGGGATCAATATTGAAGTTATATTTCTTCGCCACCTCTTCCGTCATTTCCACTGCCTTTTTAAAATCAAAAAGGCCGTTCTTCATGGGTTCCACGCCCAGGACCACATTCTCTGCCACCGTTAAGGACGGGATCAGCATGAAATGCTGGTGGACCATACCGATTCCTTTTTCAATGG
This sequence comes from uncultured bacterium, assembly GCA_905215775.1. GTDB lineage: Bacteria > Bacillota > Clostridia > Lachnospirales > Lachnospiraceae > Alitiscatomonas. The sequence continues at coordinate 70,538 of CAJMRM010000004.1, read as the reverse complement.
CGTCCAGGGTATTGAGGATCTTTACCTCTTTCCCGTCCATATACACTTTTCCGGTCTGGGGCGTTTCCAGTCCGAACAATACCTTCATCAGCGTCGTTTTTCCGGCGCCGTTTTCACCCACGAGAGCCAGGATCTCGCTCTCATGAAGCCAGAACGTGACGTTTTTGTTGGCCACAAACCCATTGTCATAGATCTTGGTAACGTCTTCCATTCTAAGTATTTCCTTGGCCATACCCATCTTCCTCCTATATGGGATCAGCAGGATCGAACGGACAATCCTGCTGACCAAAAATCAATTTCTTTTCAGTTATGGAGCCACGGAATCCAGAAGCTGCTGGTACTCTGCCTCATTGGCAAAATCGTAATAGGATTTTACAGTGATCTCGCCGGCAAGGATCTTCTCCTGGGACTCAGCCATCTTGTCGCGGATCTCCTGGGGAACGTTCTGCTGGAAGAACTCATTGTCCACATATCCAACGGATTTTTCCTTTAAGCCCAGACGGTTTAACTTGCCCCATACCTCTTCGCCGTTTTCCACATCCTCAAAGAATGCCACGAAGGAGTCGCCTACGTTCTTTAACATGGAAGTTAAGATCACGTCTGCCAGTTCCGGGTTCTCGGAATCCTTGTAGTATGCGTACTGGTCGGAGTCAACGCCGATGGCCCATGTTCCCAGCTCCTTACAGGCCTCGAACAGTCCGCCGCCGGAACCGCCGGCTACCTGGTAGAATACGTCTGCCTTTTTATCTCTTGCCTGGCTTAAGCAAAGCTCTTTCATCTTGGCCGGATCTGTCCAGGAACCAACAGAAGCCTTGATGACCTTAACCTCGGGATCGTAATCCTGAACGCCGTTTACAAAGCCTGTTACGAAGTCTGCGATAACCGGGTTGTCCATACCAACGTTAACAGCAACTACGCCAGTCTCTGTCATACCGGCTGCCATCTGGCCAACCATGTAGGAGCCTTCGTTCTGTGCGTAGAAGATGAACGCCACGTTCTCCGGGATCTCGGACTCATCCTTGGAGTCGTCGAAGATGACAAAACGGTTTTCCGGATACTCTTCTGCTAATTTTAAGATAATGTCGGTGTAGGTGGAGGAAGCTACGATATAATAGTAGCCCTCGTCAATAACGTCTAAGATCATATCTTCCCACTTATCGGCCTTGGACGGGTCGCCAACCTCGATGGTCTTGCAGTCCCAGCCCTTTTCTCTTAAAACGTTCATTCCCACTTCACCGGAATCGTTGAAGGACTTATCGCCTAAGTTTCCTACTACATAAGCGATGCGCTTATTGATCTCCTCGCCGCCCTTTGCAGCCTCCGTCTCTTTGGCGTCATCCTTTTTCTCTGCCTCAGTCTCCTTTGCAGCCTCCTTGGATGTCTCCGGAGCCTTGGCTGCCGCTGTTGTCTCCGCGTCTCCGCCGCCTCCGCATGCTGCCAGGGAAAGAACCATGGCGCCGGATAATACTGCTCCTAATACTCTTTTCAGTCTCATTGTACTCCTCCTTCTTCTTGGTTAAAGATTTTAATTATTTTAATCAGACCATGAAATCGTCCGATCAGAAATACGTTTAAAAATGCACAATTTTTTCTTTTAGACCTATGGTTTTTTATTCATACTGCCATTATACATCATCTTGTGAGATTTCGCATCCATTTTTTTGTATGAATTCTCCAGATTCCCACAAAGGCTTCGATGGCGATATTGAACTTAATGATGGATACCACCAGATAGGGAGACAGCCGGAACACAAAGGCACAGGCCGCCGCCAGGGGAATGGTGATCATCCACATGGAGAAGATGTCGCAGATCAGCCCCATCTTCCCGTCGCCTCCGGCCCTCAGCACTGCGATCATTCCGGTCATCTCCATTCCGGAGAAGGGCCAGATGGCCGCGAACACCAGCATAAAATTCCTGGCGTAGGCCGCTGCGTCCGGAGTCAGCACATAAAGCCGCGTGAACAGTCCGCCGAACATCAGAGTCAGAAGTCCCATAAGCGTTCCGCTGACTAAGCCGATGAGCACCATACTGTACGCTTCCTTCTGGATCCTGTCCTTGGACGCCCCGGAACCAATGGTCTTTCCGATGGTGGTGGAGCAGGAGTAAAGGATGGCGTTGGTCACGCAGGCCATCAGCTGGTAATAAACGTTGGCAATGTTATATCCGGCCACGATGGTGGTTCCCATCTGGCCTGTAATGGAGCTTCCCGCCGTGGTTCCCGTGGACCAGATCAGCTCATGGAACACGATGGGGATGCCCACCTTCCAGAAATCCCCCAGAAGCCCCCGGTCCCTTCTTCCCAGATCGGAAAGCTTCATGGAAAGCTTTTTTTCTTTCCTGAACAGGAACCTGCAGAGGATCAGCAGCTCCACCACCCGGGCGATGACCGTTCCCACGGCCGCACCCCGGATCCCCAGCTCCGGCATCCCGAAATTTCCAAAGATCAGACAGAAATCCAGGAACACATTCAGCGGATAGGAGATCACGTTGGTGGTGAAGGAAACCTTCATCTCCTCAAAGCCCCGGCAGCAGGCAAAGATCATGGTGCTGACGGCGCAGACCGGATACATAAGGGAGGCGATCCTCAGATACGGCACTCCCAGCCGGATCAGCTCCGGATCGCTGCTGTAAATCCTCAGAAGCCGTTCCGGCCAGAGCATCACCACAGCCGAAAACAGCACTCCGAACACGGCGATACTGCGGATGCCGATGGCCATCAGCGTCTTAATGCTCTCCGTATCCCTCCTGCCCCAGTACTGGGCGATCAGCACGCTGCACCCGGCCGAAAAGCCGCTGCACACCGTATAAAATATGAAGAAGATCTGCTGGGCCTGGGACACGGCGCTCATCTGCACCTGGTCGATCCGCCCCAGCATGATGCTGTCCAGGGTATCGACGCTGACCCTTAAAAGCTGCTGAAGGATAATGGGAACGGACAGAAGGATGATGGTCTTATAAAACTGTGGAGAGGTGACGAACATCTCTCTTTTTTCTGCCTTCGCACCCATGACTTAACCGCACTGCTTCAGGCAGTCCTTGAGCCACTGTTTGAACACGGGAAGATCCAGCTCCATGGCCACGGACACGTTGGGCTTCTTTCCCGTGCGTCCCCGCCGGTCTACCATGGTATGGCCGGCTGTGTACTCTCCCTGGCACTCCACATCCACGAAATAATCATGGCAGACCAGGCACTGGGGGCATACGGCCGCAGCCGCCGCCAGAGCGTCGTGCATCAGGGCATCCTCGCCCCCGTCTGCATATCTTCTTATCATATAATCCAGGATATCGGCAGCCAGGACGGCCCCCTTATTTCCATATCCGCGGATCTCCTGCTCATCCGCCCGGTTTAAGGCGGCTTTCAAGGTCACATCCAGCCCCACCATGGTCATGGGGATTCCGGAAGCGATCACCAGCTTCGCAGCCACAGGATCCACCCAGATATTAAACTCTGCCGTGGGCGTCATATTTCCGCCGCAGGCCGCTCCGCCCATGAACCAGATATGGCGGATCTTCTCCTTTAACTCCGGATAAAGGCTTAAGGCAATGGCAATGTTGGTCATGGGACCCACCACCAGGAGCTCCAGGCGGCCCCCCTCTTCTTCTGCGATCCTCCGGATCAGCTCCGGGGCCGCTTCTTTTGTAAACGGGACATCCTCTGCCGCCGGGAGAGTCACATCTCCCAGTCCTTCGCTGCCGTGGGTGGCATCATAATATCCGGCCCTGGGATAAAACGGGAGCTTCGCCCCCCGGGCCACCTCCACATCCGCCCCCAGGTATCCCACCAGATCCCGGTTGTTTCTGGATGTAAAATTCTCATTCACGTTGCCATTCACACTGGTCAGCGCCCGGACCCTTATGGCGTCCGATCCGAGGGCTGCCAGAATGGCAATGGCGTCGTCGGTCCCTGTGTCACAATCAATGATAAACGGTCTCTTTTCCATATCTTCCTCCTGTATCTTACCCGCGTTCCCGGATGAACGCCTCCACCTCAGAGCGTTCCGGCACGCTGGGAGCCGCTCCCTTTTTCGTTACGGCCAAAGCCGCAGCAGCGCTGGCCTGTAAAAGAGCTCTTTTATGGCCCAGCCCTCCGGCGATCCCGGCGATGAAATACCCGCAGAAGGTGTCTCCCGCCGCGGTGGTGTCCACAGCCTCCACCCGGAAGATATCCTGGAAGGACGTTTCCTCCGGATCACAGTACCAGGCGCCCTGGTCGCCCAGGGTCAGCACAAAGGCCGCATCCTTATACTTTTCCCTCAGAGCCTTAAGGATCGGAGCCGGCTCCTCGGAATCCGTTCCGGCCAGGATCCGCCCCTCCACCTCGTTGAGGATAAAATAATCCACCAGCTCCAGACGGCAGCGGAACACGCCCTCATCCGCCGGAGACGGATTAAACGCCACCAGAAGTCCGCGTTTTTTTGCTTCCTCCATGGCAAAATCAATATTGGAGATCTCGTTCTGCAGGAGGACCAGGTCACCCTTTTCAAAATGCTCCAGCACAGAGGAGATATACTCCCTGGTGATCCTCCGGTTGGCTCCTCCGCAAATGATGATATTGTTCTGGCCGGACTCGTCGATCTGGATCACCGCATGACCGCTGGCACAATCCAGAGTCTCCACATACTTCGTATCCGCGCCGGCCTTCTGAAGCATATCCAGAAGGAGCTTTCCGTCTGCTCCCACAGCTCCGGCATGGCAGACCTGCGCGCCGGCCCGGGCCAGGGCCACCGACTGGTTCAGTCCCTTGCCGCCGCAGAACTCCTCATAATCCAGGGCCTGGATCGTTTCCTTCGGCTGGACAAAACGTCTCACCGAATACGTTTTGTCGATGTTTAAAGAACCGAGATTTAAAATTTTCATAGGCCTCGCTCCTGTTTGGTAAAATATTTTCCGAAATCTTTTTCTTAAACAAAGAATACATGTTTTCCTTTTTTCTGTCAACCTTTATTGTATAATTTGCTCTGTATTCCCCTGTTTTCTCCGTTTTTCTCCATATTTTTGTCAAATTCTTCACAAGTTCCCTTGGATTTTTATGTCTTTTTACCATTTTCCCGGAATCCGGGGTATCTCTCCATGCGTTTTTATGGTATCCTAAAAGCAGATTGGATACCAGAGGCCAGAGACACGGGCAGGAACCTATTTTTCGCAGAAAACGGACTGCGGATGTTTTGGGGAACCGCAGCAGGCGGCATGGTATCAGAGGAGGAAAAAATGACCATCAAAGAATTCGCCCGGCTGGCGGGAGTCTCTGTATCCACAGTTTCCAAGATCATGAACGGTAAGGACGCCAGTATCAGCGCACGGACCCGGGAGCACGTTTTAAAGCTGGCAAAGGAATACAATTACGTTCCCTATGCGTCCGCCACCACCCCAATGACCAAAACGCTGACCATGGGGGTGATCTTCCAGAACTCCCGTCACGGGAGCCGTCTCATTCCCAGCATTCTGAAGGAGGCCACCGCCATGGGCTATTCCATCCTTCTGCGCGATAGCGGAAACTCGGCCGACACAGAGCTTAAGAACATTTCCGCCATGGTGGCGGCCCATACAGACGGCGTGATCTGGGAACCGGTTTCCGACAGCAGCCTATTTCTTGGGGAGCAGCTGGACCGGGCCGGGATCCCCTATGTGGTCCTCGGTCCCTACGAAGGCGCCCTTCATCTGGATTTTGAGCAAATCGGGGACGAAGCCACCGGCCTTCTTATAAAAAGGCGCCACTCCTCCATCGCCTGTGTAGCCGGAGAGGATTCTCTGGCCAGGGAATTCTTCCAGGGCTACCGGAAACGGCTCTTCGACGAAAAGCTTCCCTTCCGTCAGGAACTGGTTTTTCCCGATGCCAAAAGCCTTCCCGTCAGCGGGATCCTCAGCGGCCTGTTCACAGCCGCCGTCTTTTTCGACCAGACAGAAGCGATCAAATTTTATGAAACTGCCCGGAATCTCCAGTACGAGATCCCGGCCGATCTTTCCCTTTTATCCCTCCGGGACGACGAAAGAGGCGGGGGCCTTCCCTTCCTCTCTTCCCTGGCAGTCCCCTTTGACGCCTTCGGTTCCCAGGCCGCAAGGCTTTTGGTGGCGCGGATCGAAAAATGGGAATGTACGCCGGAATTTTCCCCGAGCTTCCCTCTGAACGCAGGCTCCACCTTAAGCGTCCCCAGGGATCTCCGGAAAAAGCGGATCATTTCCATCGGAAGCGTCAACATGGATAACTATCTGGCCTTTGACGCGCTTCCCCACAGCGGGCGGACCGTCACCTCCTCAGATTCGGCCACCTACCCCGGCGGGAAATGCCTCAACCAGGCCGTGGGAGCTGCCAGGCTGGGCCACCATGTCTCCGTCATTGGACGGGTGGGCGGCGACGCCGATTCCGATGCCATCTACCAGGCAGTCCGGGAGTGCCGGATCGACGGAAGCGGCCTCCGCCGGACGCCGGGCCATAAAACAGGCCAGGCCTATATCTTCGTCCAGAAAAACGGCGAATCCATGATCTCCATCCTCTCCGGCGCCAACAGCCAGGTATGTCCCGGCGATGTGGAGGCCTCTGAACGTCTTTTTGATGGAGCCGACTGCTGTATGATCCAGACCGAGATTCCCATGGAAGCTGTCCTGACTTCTGCGGCTATGGCAAAAAAACACGGTCTTATGACCGTGCTGAAGCCCAGCTCCTGCGGCCCCCTGCCCGAAGAGCTGATGAAGAATATCGATGTGGCTGTACCCAACGCAGAGGAGCTGTCCATGATCTGCCCCGGAGGGGGCTCCATAAAGGAAAAGGCCGCAAAGCTTCTTGCCTGCGGCATCAAAACAGTGATCGTCACCCTGGGGGCCGGAGGATGCTGGATTTTTGAGAAAAATTCCTCCTGCCATGTGGAGGCCGCTGATTTCCGGTCCGTGGACAATACCGGAGCCGCCGATGCCTTCATCAGCGCCCTGGTCTCCTATCTGCTTTACGGATTCTCTATGGAAGCTTCCTGCCGGATCGCCGCCTGTGCCGCCGGTTTTTCCATCACCCGGCAGGGTGTGACCCCCTCCCTTGTGGACAGAGATACTCTGGAGCGATACCTGCAGCGCCATTCTCCCCTGCTCCTGAAAGAAGCGGGAAAGAAAAAAGATTGTTAAATTTTTATTGAAATCTGTCCGGATGTGGACTAGAATAGAGCTATCCTTTAACCCCGAGGAGGTACAATTTTATGGAACATTATAATCCGCTGCTCACCGGCATGGAGAGCCCGGAAAAATTCATCACCATCGGCGAGATCATGCTGCGGCTGACTCCGCCCAACTACGAAAAGATCCGCATGACCTCTACATTTGAAGCCAGCTATGGCGGCAGCGAAGCAAACATTGCTTTGGCCCTGGCCAATCTGGGCGTAGACAGCACCTTCTTCTCTGTGGTGCCCAACAACAGCCTTGGAAAAAGCGCCGTCCGCATGTTAAGGAGCAACGACGTCCACTGCACCCCTGTGATCCTGAGCACGCCGGAGCAGACGCCCACCCACCGGCTGGGAAGCTATTATCTGGAAACCGGCTACGGCATCCGCGCCAGCAAGGTCACCTACGACCGGAAAAACAGCGCCATCACGGAATTTGATTTTGATACCATCGACCTGAAAGGACTTCTGGAACACTTCACCTGGCTCCATTTAAGCGGCATCACCCCTGCTCTGGCCCCCAACTGCCGGAAGCTCACCATGGAGTGCTTAAAAACTGCCAAAGAGCTTGGCCTTACCGTGAGCTTTGACGGGAATTTCCGCAGCACCCTGTGGACCTGGGAGGAAGCCAGGGATTTCTGCACCCAGTGCCTCCCCTATGTGGACGTGCTTTTGGGGATCGAGCCCTACCATCTCTGGAGGGACGAGGAGGACCACAGTAAGGGGGATGTAAAGGACGGAATTCCCTTCCAGCCCAGCTACGAGCAGCAGGACGAGATCTTCCAGGCCTTTATCTCCAGGTATCCCAACCTAAAATGCATCGCCCGCCATGTGCGCTATGCCCACAGCGGCAGTGAAAACAGCCTCAAGGCGTTTATGTGGTATGACGGCCACACCTTTGAAAGCAAGCTTTTCACCTTCACGATTTTAGACCGGGTAGGCGGCGGCGACGCCTTTGCCAGTGGCCTGATCTACGCTATGATGCACCACTATAAGCCCATGGACATGATCAATTTCGCCGTGGCCAGCAGCGCCATCAAGCACACCATCCGCGGCGACGCCAACATCACCGACGATGTGGACACCATCCGGAATCTGATGAATATGAATTATGATATTAAAAGATAGAACCATAAAGGGAGCTGCAGATCGCAGCTCCCTTTTTTACACCACATCTCCAATATCGACCGTCTCACATCCCTCATAGAAAAATTTCAGGATCTCCTTATAGCTTTTCCCTTCCTTTGCCATTCCCTGGGCCCCATTCTGGCTCATTCCTGCTCCATGGCCGTAGCCTCCGCCGTAGATCATAAAGGAGGTAACGCCGTTCTCATCGGTTCCCTGGTTTTCTATGTAGATAAAGCTGCTGGGGAGCGTATCCCACCCGGTGTACGTACTGCCGTCCTTCCGGCTGAATACCAGTCTGGCATTTCCCAGCACACTCCGGACCTTGCTCTGGCTGGTGAAGGTCTTGGAGCCCTCTGTTCCGACCACCTTCAGTGCCTTGGCCACGCCGCCGGGCCCCCGTTCTGTCACTGTAAGGCCGGTGATCCGTCCGACCCCGCCGATCTTTTCCGCCAGGATCTGGCTGTCGGTCTTCACATTCCAGCGGAACATGGCAAATTCTGAATCGTAGGCCTCCGCATCCATATCCCGGATAAAGGTACCGAAGGCCTCGTTGGAGGTCAGATCCAGAGGCTTTCTTTTTTCATTGATGGAAACAGCCTTTAAATACGGTGTCGCCGAGGCATCGTTTCCCCACACGGTCCCGTCGGTGCCATGACCGCAGGAGGTGGAATAATAAAGAGCGTCGATGGGCTGGCCGTCATAGGCTGCCATCTGGCCGAAGGTTTCATTGACAGCCGCATCGGTGGTCTCATAGACCGAGGTATTATTATATACCTGGAAGCCGGTACTGTCGTCCACATGGGCTCCGTATTCCGAGTAAGAGCTTCCCTGGATCTGCCTCCAGGCATAGGTCCTGGCGCAGACCGCCTGAGCCTTCAAGGCCTCCAGCTCATACGTATACGGCATTTCGCTGGGCACCACCCGCTTCAGATACTCCTCCAGGTCCACCTCATTCAGTAACAGAAGGCCATCCTCCTCCCCGGTGATCTCCATATGACCCGGATACACCGGGGTTCCCTGGCTCCGCTCGATACTCTGGACCGTGATCATCCCCCCTTCGTTGGCCGGGCGGAATACCATACGGCCGCTTTCCAGACGGGAATCCCCCGCTGAAATGGTCACGGGCTCTCCCGCCGCCACAGACTGGGTCTTTTTATCCTTTTCATCCCCGTATTCCAGCACTGCCATGGAATCACAGACCAGCGTGATCTCCGGGTGGAACAGGGATTTAAAATTTGTAGTCATCAGCAGAACCCGGATATTATCGATCTCCGGCTTCTCCGTCGTCAGGGCCGCGCAGATCTCGTCCCCGGCCACCACAAAGGTCTGCATATGATAGCCCACCAGAATATCTGATTTCTTCTGTTCCTTTAAAACACCGTAGGTACGGTAGATCTTAAAGTTCTCAGCCAGGGGAACGGTGCCGTAGCCCTCGATCTCGATCTCATTCTCCCGCACCGAAAGGACCGTCCCGGTGATGGTCTCCTTCTTTAATACCAGACGGCTGGGCTTCCCATTTTTCAGATACAGGTCCCCGATCTGGCCCGATATCTCATCTTCATCCTTAAGGACGCCCTTTACAGGAAATTCCCGCTGGATATTTCCGATGAACACCGTCACCGTATTTCCGGAGAAACCGGATATCCACGCATTTTCATATACGATCTCATCGGAAACCACTCCCTGGACCTTGATGATCCCATCGTCCCGTACCAGGAGCTTTACGGTTTTATCAATATAGGAATCCAGCGAAAGGCCCTCAAATAAAAACCGTCCATCCTTTGTGTAGGCCGTCCACGGCAGCGCCCCGTCCACATTTCCCGGTGTGCCGTAAAGATCCGTTTCAATCTCCTTTACATTTCCTTCCGGATCTGCAAAGGCCCGGAACGCATCATAAAATTCCCAGAATCCGGCCTTATCCACAGCCTTTCCAGCCTTTTTCCCCGCCGGTTCCGTCACATATCCCGCAAGAGAGGGCTCCCCCTCCCCTCCGGCAGCGGTCACCCAGCCGGACAGCTCCCCATAGGTAACTGCCGAAACGGCTCCTCCCTCCGACGGAAAGCAGACCTTCGGATCCAGATATCCTCTGGCATAGAGATAATCCATGTATTTCACATACCATTGATCCCGCAGCTCCTCCGGAAAAAAGGAGGTCTCCGGTCCTTCTGCACGGATCGTATCCTCCCCTGCCAGGGTAAGGGCAATGGCCCTGGAAGCCGCCGCCCGGGACACGCCGTTCCCCCGGGGCTCCATGACCACGATAATGATGAGCAGGGCCACGATCACCGTGGAGATCCCTGCCGTCCAGTTGATCAGTTTCTTTTTTTCGTCCATAGCACCTCGTTATTTCTGTCTGATAAACCTGCCGCTGTCCGCATCGATCTTTTCCAGATCCATATAGTCGTCTGTATTCTGCGAAAGGTTTTTCTTCTGTAAGAAATGGCACTGGAATTTGGAAAACAGGTCAAATACAACCGCCGTCAGCGGCACTGCGACGATCATGCCGACAAAGCCCCATAATCCCCCGAAGAACAGGATGGAAGACAGGACCCAGAAGCTGGAAAGCCCTGTGGAATCCCCCAGGATCTTGGGGCCCAGGATATTCCCGTCAAACTGCTGGAGCACCAGGACCAGCCCTATAAAATACAGACACTGCCTGGGGCTTATCAAAAATACCAGGACCGCGCTGGGAATGGCTCCTATAAAGGGGCCAAAAAACGGGATCACATTGGTAACGCCCACAATAACGCTGATCAGAAGGGCAAACGGCAGCTTAAACAGGTTCATCAGGACAAAGCATAAGACCCCTATGATCAGGGAATCGATCAGCTTTCCGATAATAAAGCCCGAAAAAACTTTATGGATATACCGGAATTCCTCCACGGTCCCGTTGGCAGCCCGCACTGGAAGAAGGGCATAAACGATCTTTTTCACCTGGGCCGTCAGCGTATCCTTGATGTTTAAAAGATAGACCATGACAATGAGGCCGATCAGGATATTTTTTGCCAGGTTGAAAACGTTGATCACGCCGCTGGAAACCCCGCCCAGGATCCTTTCCAGGCTCTTGAAGCTGCTGATGCTCTGCAGATGGGGAATCAGATTGCTGGAAGACCATTCCTGGATGGCGATCACCGCCTGCTGGTATACCGAAAGCACCATCTCCTCCAGGGGAGGGTTATTGGCAAAAAGTCCCGTGAGCCATTCATAAAGATTCTGGATATACACCGGCATGGTGTTCACGATCCCGGCAATGCTGGAATACAGCTGGGGAATGATCATCATTGCCAGGCTTACAACAATAATGTACAGAAGCATCAGGCTGAGGAGCGTTCCCACGGTCTTTTGGAGAAAGACCCTCAGCTTCTCATTTTTCATTTTTTTCCCCAGCAGATCTCCCATAAACCGTGCGCCGCCGTTGTATACAGGCGAAAATAAAAACGCCAGCACCGCTCCATAGATGATCGGGGTCAGGATCGACACGATCCGGCCGCCCAGGGCCAGGATCGCCTTTCTTTCCAGGAACAGGAAGATTACGGCCGTAGCTGCCGCCAGCACCAGCACCGCCGTGATCCCCATATAAAGATATCTGTCAAATCTGTGGTTTTTCATATCCGTCTCTTCTCCTCGGCAGATTTTTCCATTATGTATCGGTTGTCTCTCTTCTATACCATACCACATTTTCCATCAATTAGGAAGGGCCAGATTGCGGCCGCGGGAGAGTCCCCATGAAAACAGGAAAGCAGCGATTGCTCGCTGCTTTTATCTTTCGCAAATCCCAAAATGCCGGTTCCTGCATAATTGACTCCTAGCTTTGCTAGGTGGGCAACCGCACTTAAACATCTGCCTTCCACTCATAAGGAGGCCTGACATCCGTTTAAAAATATAGGAATCCCGTTTGTCATAATGTAGGTTCAAAATAAACAGGAGTATCGAACATTCCAGGAATTGCGGTCCTGTTTTCTTATGGACCTATTATAGCTCATCTGTCCGCTTTTTTCAAGTTCCAATTACTTCCGTAATTTTAAATATTTTGTGAAAAACCATCCGTATTTTTTACAATTTCTTAAGAAGCTCCAGCAGCGTTTCCGGCGTTTCTGTGATCCAGTCCGCCCCGGCTTCTGAAAGCTCCTCCCGGCCGCCGTAGCCGTAAAGGACTCCCACGGAGGCGATCCCCGTTTTTTTTGCACCCTCAATGTCGTGGCGGCGGTCTCCCACCATGATGATCTCTTCCTTTTTTCCAAGGCCGCAGGTATCCATCACATACTGGATCACCTGGTCCTTTTTCACCCGCAGCTTTTCGCCGCCGTCATCCTCTGCTCCTCCCACGAACCGGAAATATTTTGTAAGTCCAAAGTAGTCCAGGACCCGTTTCGCCATTTCCTCCGGTTTGGACGTAGCCACGTAAAGCTCCTTCCCCGCATCCTTCAGACCCTGCAGCATGGCCTCCACTCCGGGAAACGGCGCGTTCTCCATCCATCCCTTTACATTATAATATTCCCGGAACACAAAAACCGCCTCATGGGCATCATGATCCGAAAAATCATAAAACTCCTGGAAGCTTTCCGGCAGCGGAGGTCCCACAAAGGGCTTTAGGACGTTCAGATCCTCCACCTGAATGCCATAGTGCTTCAGGGCATACTGCACGGCCCTGGTGATCCCCGGCATGGAATCGGTCAGAGTCCCGTCTAAGTCAAAGAAAATATGCTGCTTTCCCACGTTTTATTTCTCCTCTCTGGCCGTGTGGCGCACTGGCTAAAAGGGCGCAGGGAAAATCCCTGCGCCCATGATCCCGGTGTTTAATTCAGTTCTTTTACAACTCTCTCAAGGGCCTCAAGAGCGTCGTCCGGAAGCTTATCGTAGCCTTCCTTGGCAACTGCAAATTCCTTGATCTCGTTGACACGGTCATTCATACGGGCCTTTAACTGGCTTACGTATTCCTGATCGTTCATATCCGGCACAAAGCCTTCCCAATCCATGATCTCGATATCGGAGAACGGACCCCACTGATGGAAGTCTGCCTTCTTCTCAACGATGGCCTCCAGGATTCCAAGGGTGTCGGCCGGTTTTACCTTCTTGCCCATGAAATCGCCGGTGTTTACAATATAGCAGTCCACGTTCTTTTCCTCAACCAGCTTTTTGAATTTCTCATAGTCGTTGGCCAGCGGATATGTACGGAACGGGTTTGCATACGGAACCACAACCAGCTTGTTGGGATCTACGCCCGGAGCAAGACGCTCTGCGGAGGATCTCTTTGTTGCCAGGGTTGCGCCCATAACGGAAGCTAAGGAAGCTCCTTTTAATTTCACTACCGGCGGAATGGTCGGATCCTTCATGATCCAGAAAATAGCATTTACCGGAGAATCGATCCGGTCCACACGGTTGGGAGACCATAATTTGGACTTGATGGCACGGCCGTTTCCGTTTCTCACGTCCTCGGTTACCAGCTGGATCTTTCCGTCCTCGTCCATGGTTGCAGAGCAGTTCTGGGCAGTCAGCAGATACTGGTTGTCCGGGCAGCCGGTGGGATAATCAGCCGTCTTATCGAAATATGTGGGCTCCAGTGCGATGGATGCGCAGGTATCGGTGTTGATGATGAACGCATCGTCGTGGAGGACCTTAATCTCATACTTGCCGCCATGCTTTGCATGGGTCAGAGTGGATTTTCCGGATCCGGACAGGCCGTATACGGAAGCTACATACTTGCTGCCGTCAGCCAGTGTGTATTCCTTCTGTCCGCCGTGGCAGGAAGCGTAGCCGTTGCGGTTTGCGATGGCCCATGCCATGGTCAGGGTACCCTTCTTATGCTCGCCGAAATATCTCATACCAAGGATGCATGCGCAGTTGGTATCGGTATTGAAGTAGCACAGGGTCTTCTTCTGGGGATCAGACAGGCAGTCCAAGGATACGCTGGGTCTGTCGGAGCCGCACCACTGGGGATCGGAGAAGATATAGATATCCGGCTCTTTTCCGTCGCCTACGGGTTTGGATTTTTTATACATCTTTACGTACTCATCAGACATGTACTGGAAGTTCAGCATCCAGTTGTACATGATGTTCTCTTCTCCCTCCGGGATCAGAAGGTGGGCCTTAACCATAAATTCCGGATCCAGGCCTACGAAAACCTCTGCATGGTACATGGTTTTCCAACGGGACTCATAAATCGCGTCCATTGCCACCTTGTCAAGTGCTTCACAGTCCACGCCAGGCTCGCCTGCGATGCGGCGTGCAGTCGCATAACGGCCGGTGATGGCGCCGTCGTTGAATAACAGGACCTTTGCGTCCTTGTCCAGACCAAATTCCTCTCCTCTGTAAACGGGCATATCGGTCACGATCGTTCCTGGAGAATTCTTTGCTAATTCATAAGCCTCTCTCAGGGTATTTACCTTTACCACGTTGTTGCCGTAAAAAGCACCCTCGATGATGGATCTGGTTTTGGAAAATCCCACTTTTCCTTTACCAATTTCGCTGATTGGGTAATAAGCCTTTGTTGACATTTGAAAAACCTCCTTGAGTGTTGGTCACTAGATGGCTCTATTATCCCATCAAATTTGGATAAAGTCAATTCATTTTGCGATTTATTTTTTTAGTTTTTTATGAAATTTGCATAAAAAGCAAAAACCGGAACAGGTTTTCTCCCCCATCCCGGTTTTCCGCTATTTAAAGAACTCATGGTTCCCATGTTTGAACAAAAAGTCCAGGTGATTATCAAACCAGCGGACATTTTTCCTGCTGGACGCCCTCCGGTTCATAAAATACAGGGCCCCATCGGAATAATCCTCTCCCGCCAGAGCACTGTCCACCGCCTCGACTGTGGCGTCTGTGACCCGGCACCGGTTAATGGAGCCATTGCTGACCGGTGAAAACTGATGCCTCTGATAAACCACGCCGTGGACCGTATCCGGGAAGGTATCGCTTTCCACCCGGTTTAAGATCACATTGGCCACCAGGATCCGGCCGATCCGGTCGCAGTTTCCGGCCTCTGCCTGGACGATCCTAAGGAGCGTCTGGTAGTCCCGGTCTGAAAGAGAGATCTGGGAACCGGCCTCCTCTGCTTCCGGAGCAGAAGCCTCCTCCTGAGAAACCGGGTCCTCCGCAGCAGCAAAAGCCTCCTGGGCAGTCCCGTCCCCGGAGCTCTCGGATTCCTCCCGGGCCGCTTCCCCCTTCTGATCTCCGGAGTCTATTGCAGCAGCTTCCGTTTCCTGATCCGAAGCTTCTCCCTCTGCCGGGTCTCCGTCCCCTCCGTCTTCAGGCGCTTCCCCGCTGCCGTCCGTTTCCTCCTTTCCGGTCTCCTCTCCGTTTTCCATGTCCGCGGCCTCCGCAGCCGTCATTATACTTTCTGGATCATCCTTTTCTTCATCCGGAATTCCCTCAGATGCCGTTTCCTCCCGGACGCCCGTTTCTCCTGGCGTCTCAGCAAAGGCCACCATGGCGCCGTTTCCCGTTTCCGGAAAGCTTCCTGCGGCAAAGGTAATGGCTGTCACCAGAAGGATGCCTGCCGTAAGGACAGCCGTATCCCGGCGTCTTTTTGCAGGTGCGCTGGCAGACAGCATTTTTATATACTGGAAAACTGTCTGAAGAAATGAGTTCCATGTCTGCTTCATCGATTGCCTCTTTTCTCCTCTCTGTCCCCGGAAAGCCTCCGGAACACAGATGGCTGTTTTTCCGTCCCTCCGGACGGCGTCTGTGATTATAGGAGAACGGGAGGCCAAAAGTCAATAAGGCTTCTGCATTTTTGTTGTATTTCACAGCCTTATTTTTAACTTTTGTCATGTTTTTTTAACATTTTGCAAGAACTTTTTCTTGATTTTCCATGTATTTTTGTTACCATTGGCCCTATGATTTTTTAACATTTATTACAAATTTGTTAAGTTTTTATCCCCCACTTTAAAGAGGTTTTATGGTGCTTTGCGCCTTATGTCAACCACTTTTACATAAGATCTGCCATTTCAGCGCCCACGTACCTCCCCAGATCCGCCGGGGACAGGATCACCTGGACTCCCCGCATGCCAGCGCTGACGGCGATTTTTTCATACTTTTCCGCCGACCGGTCCAAGTATGTGGGGAATTTCTTTTTCATTCCGATGGGGGAACAGCCTCCCCGGATATAACCGGTGACCGGAAGAAGCTCCTTCATAGGAAGCATCTCTGCCTTCTTGTCCCCGGCGGCCTTTGCCGCCTTCTTTAAATCCACCTCGCCGTCCACTGGGATGCAGCATACCATATAGCCCGTCTTCTCCCCCTTCAGGACAAGGGTCTTAAACACGCTCCCATGGTCCGCCCCCATGAGGTCCGCCGCATGGCTTCCGGAAAGATCGTTTTCATCCACCGGATACTCCTTTGCCTCATAAGGGATCTTTGCCGCGTCCAGGAGACGCATCACATTGGTCTTCGCTGGCTTTTTCATATATCTTTATCCTCTTTTCCAAAAAACTCCTCTCCGTTTCGTCCTTCAGACGCTCCGGAAAGGAGTTTCATCATTCGCACAGGGCGTTCCTTCCCCGTCCGGCATTTTCTATTCTGCCCAGTTATGGAACACAGCCTGGACATCGTCGTCCTCATCTAAAAGATCCAGGATCCGGTTCATTTTCTTGATAGCGTCATCGTCGGTCAGCTCCACATAGTTCTGGGGGATCATGGTCACCTCAGCCTGCATCATGGGGATACCGGCCTTTTCCAGAGCCTCGCGCACCTCGCTGAAGGCGTCGGGATCGGTCACCACCTCAAAGCTGTCCTCCTCCTCGGAGAAGTCCTCAGCTCCGGCGTCCAGAGCCGCCATCATCAGCTCGTCGGCATCCATCTCGCACTCTTCCTTGTCGATGATGATCTGGCCCTTTCTGTCGAACATGAAGGACACGCTTCCCTGGGCTCCTACGTTTCCGCCGCCCTTGGTAAAGGCGCTCCTTACATTGGCCGCAGTACGGTTCTTGTTGTCTGTCAGAGTCTCTACGATAATGGCGATCCCATTGGGACCGTAGCCCTCATAAACCAGATTTTCATAGTTTACGGAACCCAGATCCCCGGCTGCCTTTTTAATTCCGCGGTCGATGGTGTCGTTGGGCATGTTGTTGGCCTTGGCCTTGGCGATCACATCGCGGAGCTTGCTGTTATTGGCCGGATCTGCGCCGCCTTCCTTAACTGCAACGGCGATCTCTCTTCCGATCACAGTGAAGATCTTTCCCTTGGCCGCATCGTTCTTTTCCTTCTTATGTTTAATATTGGCAAATTTGGAATGTCCTGACATTTTTCCTGCTCCTTTTCTTCTTTCTTCTATATTTATCGTATTTCCGTCATAAACTGTAACTGTAATATCCGTTGCAGTTACCATAATCCTAAATATTCTAGCATTATTTTAAGCCCTTGGCAAGGGCTTTTCTGCGGATTTTCCCAACGGATATTTTCATCAGATTTTCCCGCCGGACGGCTCCGGAACAGCAAGGTTTTCTTGACAGCTTTTACAGGCATGTTATAATAGAACTACATAATTATCAAAATATGGAGGCAGCACTATGAAAAAGATTGAAATCGATACCTTTTTGAAATTTCAGTTCGTAAGCAATCCTTCCTTCTCTCCCGATGGAAGGTACATTGCCTTTGTGGTATCCAACGCTGACAGAGCGGAAAATACATACAAGGCCAACCTCTACGTTTACGATATGGCTGAAAAAAAGGTTCGGAAGATGACCAGCGGCGGCGACGCAAAGAGCTATGTCTGGACAAAGGACAATACCCTCCTCTTCCCGGCTGCAAGATGCAGTGAGGTGAAGAAGAAACAGGAAGCCGGAGAAGCCCTCACAAGCTTCTATGAGATCTCCCCCGAAGGCGGAGAGGCCTGCCACGCCTTTACGGTGCCCGCAAAGATCATCGGCTTTAAAGCACTGCCCGACGGACGCTTCCTTATGACTGCCAGCCAGGACAATCATAAGGATACCAGAAAGAAATCCTATGAGGTCTTTGACGAGCTTCCCTTCTGGGGCAACGGCTTAGGCTACACCAACGCCAAGAGGAACCGCTTTGCCGTTTATAACAGGGAAACCGGAGAGCTTTCTTACGTGGCCTGCGACTGGACCGACTGCACCCAGTCCTCTGTTCTGGGAGATCTTCTCCTTTATAAGGCGTATCCCTGGAAACAGAACGTGCGCGGTTTAAACGAGGGAATTTATCTCTATAACTTAAAGACCGGCGAGACAAAGACACTGCTGGAGCCGGATACCATGCATACCGGAACCATCGAGCTCTTAAACGAAAATGAAGCCCTGGTGGCCGCCATCGACTCCGACTACCGCTATACCAATAAGTACAACAGCTTCTATAAGATGAACTTAGCGGACGGCTCCATGAACCTGTTTGTACCCTATGACGCCTCCATCGCCTCCGGCTCTGTGGGAAGCGACGCAAGATACGGCTCCGGCCGCGGCCAGAAGCTGTTAAACGGCGACTTCTATTTTATCTCCACCATCGACGACTTCGCATGGTTAAGAAAGCTGGACAAGGACGGCAATATCTCCGACAGCCTCACAAAGGGCAGCTCCTGCGACAGCTTCGACGTCAACGGCGAGCACCTGGTAAGCTGCGAGCTCCAGGGAACAAAGCTGGCAGAGCTTTACCTGGACGGTGAGCAGATCACCCACTTCAACGACTTTGTGGGAGAAGAATACTCCGTTGTGACCCCCGAGGCATTTTCCTTCACAGCCAGCGACGGCTATGAGATCCACGGCTGGGTGATGAAGCCGGCGGATTATGAGGAGGGCGTTTCCTATCCGGCCATCTTCCATATCCATGGCGGCCCCCGCACTGTATTCTCCGACGTATTCCATCACGAGATGCAGATGTGGGCCAATGCCGGTTACTTCGTATTCTACTGCAATCCCAGAGGCTCTGACGGCCGCGGCACCGATTTCGGAAACATCAACGGCATCTACGGGACCGTGGACTACCAGAACCTGATGGATTTCACCGACGAGGTATTAAAGAGATATCCCCAGATCGATACAGCCCGTGTGGGCGTTACCGGCGGCTCCTACGGCGGCTTCATGACCAACTGGATCGTTGGCCACACCGACCGGTTCAAGGCGGCTGCATCCCAGCGTTCCATCTCCAACTGGGTATCCTTTGAGCATAACTCCGATATCGGCCACACCTTTATCGTAAATAACCAGGGCGCCAATACAAGAGAGAATGTGGAACTTCTCTGGAAGCAGTCCCCGCTCCAGTACGCCCCCAACTGCAAGACCCCGATCCTCTTCATCCACTCCGACGAGGACTACCGCTGCTATATGGCGGAGGGAATTGCCATGTACAGCGCCGTTATGAGAAACGGCTGCCCCTCCAGGCTCTGCCTCTTCCACGGAGAGAACCATGAGCTCTCCCGCGGCGGAAAGCCGGAAAACCGGATCGACCGGATGACGGAGATCTTAAACTGGATGGATCAGTACCTGAAATAATACTTCAAAAATCCCCGTCCGGGAGCGGCTTGGCTGCCTGTCCCGGGCGGGGATTTTTTTATTCTCCATTTTCTTTTTCATGCTCCGGCCCGGCATACCGTTCTGCCGCCGCCGTCTGTATGGTCTTATTCTCTGCCTTCAGGATACTGAACCGGTAGCCTCCAAAGACCACCTGGCCCTTTTCGTCATCCTCCGGAAGATGGCCCAGCCTTGAGATCAGGAAACCGTTTAAGGTATCAAAATTATCCTTATCATCCTCGTCAAATTCCATCTCCAGGGCGTCCTCCACATCGTCCAGAGGCGTCATACCCGAAAGCTGGAAGCTTCCGTTTTCCCTGACCACGATATCCGGCTCCTCGTTGTCGTATTCATCCATGATGTTTCCAACGATCTCCTCCAGGATATCCTCCATGGTCACGATTCCGGCTGTCTGGCCGTATTCGTCGATGACGATCTCCATATGGATCTTCTCCGACTGCATCTCCTTAAATAGAGCGTTGATATTTTTTGCCTCCGGAATAAAATGGGCGCTCCTTAAAAGGCCGTCGATCTGGCTGATGGGCTTGTCCAGATACTCCTTCTGCTCTGCGAAATACAGCACGTCCCGCATATGGAGCACACCCACGATATTGTCGATATCCTCCTCGTAGACCGGAAATCTGGAATTGTTGGCCTCTTTTACGATGAAATCCACCGTTTCCTTTAAGGTCATGGTGCTTTCCAGGGCCACCACATTCTTTCTGTGGGTCATGATATCCGACGCCACTTTATCGTCAAACTCAAAGATATTGGTAATCATTTCCGCTTCGCTGGCCTCCAGCACGCCTTGATCGTGGCCCTCGTTTACCATATACATGATATCCTCCTCGGTCACCTTCTCATTGGAGGACCGGATATCGATGCCCACTGCTTTTAAGACCACAAAGGCCGCCACGCTGATGAGCCAGGTGAACGGCGAAAGCAGCTTAATGGCCCACTCTACCACCGGAAGCGCCTTATAGCAGAACCGGATCGGGCTCTTGGCTGCCACGTGCTTGGGGATTATGACTCCCAGGCAGACCAGAAAAAAGGCCACCACAAAAAATGCCGCTGCAAGGGCCAGCCCCGCCGCAAGGCCCGGAGCCATCGCAAGCTTCACTGCCAGAAATCTCCGGATGTATCCCGCTGTCTGCGGCAGGGTAAAGGCTCCCAGTGCCAGTGTGAAAAAGCAGGTGACCACCTGGTTGGTGCGGACAAACTTCCCAGGATCCTCCTGGATCCTCAAAAGAGCCGCCGCCTTTTTATTTCCCTCGTCCCGCTCGTCCTCCAGCGCACTGGTGTTCAGCGCCTGAATCGCCGCTCCAAAGCCGTAGATCAGATAAAATACAGCCACTGAAACCGCAAACAGCAAACTTCCTATCCACGAATTACCATCGTCCATGAAAAATCGTTCCACTCCTTTTTTATCATTTGTATCCTAATATAGCATCATTGCCACATTTCGTCAACAAAACTCCCGAAATTCACGCCCTTATGTAGCAAGCTCCAGGCTGATCCGCAGGGCCTCGTTGACTTTTTCCAGAAGATTTTCATCGATATGGCATATTTTCTCCCTGAGTCTCTGTTTATCAATGGTCCGCAGCTGCTCCAGAAGGATCACTGAGTCCCGGACCATGTCGCACTGTCTGGCGGAAAGCTCCACGTGGGTGGGCAGCTTTGCCTTATTCATTTTCGATGTGATGGCCGCACAGATCACCGTGGGGCTGTGCTTGTTTCCCACATCATTCTGTATGATGAGCACCGGCCGGACTCCTCCCTGTTCAGAGCCCACCACCGGCCGCAGGTCTGCATAATAAATATCTCCGCGTCTGATAATCAAAGGTTTCACTCTCCGAAATGGTTTTCAGGTCTCCCTGTACCGAAAGTATTGACACTCTACGATTACCTTATGCAGAACTGCCGCAAAATGATGCCGGGATCTGAAACCGGGCCGGCGTTTAAAGGCCGCTGCCCCTCCCCCGGGACCGGACCGCCTGTTAAAGGTCCTCTGCCTCTCTGATCCGCCCATCGGACACATAGACCCTGGGCAGGCGTTTTCCCATGAGGCACGGGATCTCGTAATGGAACCGGCCGCTTAACTCCGCCAGCTCCTCCATGGTGATCTCCTCCGTTCCGTCCCGGCCCAGAAGCGTCACCTCATCTCCCTCCCTGGCCTCCGGGATCCCGGTCACATCGATCATCAGCTGATCCATACAGATCCGGCCCAGGATCCGGGCCCGCATCCCATGGACCAGCACCTCCCCTTTATTGGAAAGGCTCCTGGGATAGCCGTCTCCGTAGCCGATGCTGACGGTGGCCAGACGCATGGGACGGTCCGCCACAAAGGTCCCTCCGTAGCTCACCGCCGCACCCGGACCGATCTCCTTTATATAGGTAATGAAGCTTTTCAGCTCCATGGCCGGCTCCAGAAAAAGAGCCTCCCTCTGTACCTGATCCGACGGATACAGGCCGTACAGGATGATCCCGGCCCGGACCGCCGTTCCATGGCTCTCCTTCAGATCCATGATCCCGGCGCTGTTGGCGCAGTGGAGGACCGGAATGGAAACGCCCGCATCCGTTACCATCTGCGAAAAATCCAGGAACGCCCGGAGCTGCTCCCGGGCAAAGGTCTTATCCGCCTCGTCAGCCCTGGCAAAATGGGTGAACATCCCCTCTGCCACGATCCCCGGGAGTCCGGCGATCTCCTTCACCACCTGGGCCTGTTCCCGGTCCGGTCTTAAGCCGATCCGATTCATCCCGGTATCCACCGCAATGTGGACCCTGGCCGTCATCCCCAGGGACACCGCCGTTTCCGAAAGCCGCTCTGCCCGCGTAAGATCGAACACTGCCGTCCGGATCTCCTGCTCCACCATGCTCCCATACTGGCATTCCGGCACCGGTCCCAGCACCAGCACCGGCTTTTTTATTCCATTTCTTCTAAGCTCCAGGGCCTCCTCCGCCGTGGCCACCGCATAGCCTGCGGCGTCCTCCTCGATGGCTTTCGCGGTCTGGACCGCCCCATGGCCATAGCCATCGGCCTTTACCACGCCGACGATCTTCGTTCCTTCCGGCAGCACGCTCCGGATCGCCCTCATGTTCTTCCGGATCCGGTCCAGATCCACCTTCACATACGCTCTTTTATACATTTCCATTGACCACCTCTCCGATACAGCCTGCCAGCTCCCCGGCCAGGACCGAGTGGACGCCGTATTTTTTCTCGGCCGCTTCTCCTGCCAGTCCATGGACATAAACGCCCAGGGACGCCGCCTCGCAGTCGTCCATTCCCATGGCTAAAAGTCCCGCAATGACCCCGGTCAGCACATCCCCGGAGCCTCCCTTGGCCATGGCCGGAGAACCGCTTAAGTTTACAAAAAGCTTTCCGTCCTTTCTGGCCGTCACCGTAGCCGCATCCTTTAAAACGCAGGTGACGCCGTACTGGTCCGAAAGCTCCCTGGCCGCTGCCAGGGGATCCTCCTTGATCTCCTCCACCGGCTTTTCCGTCAGCCGGGAAAATTCCAGCACATGGGGCGTCAGAATGATATTTTCCGTAAAATATCCCTTCAAATACGGGTATCTGGCCGCCAGGTTCACCGCATCGGCGTCCATGACGATGGGCACATAGGCGTCGCTTAAGACTGCCTCCACCAGAGTCCTGGCATATTCCTCCTGGCCCAGGCCCGGGCCTAAGACGATGGCGTCGGCCCAGCCCGTCTGGGAACGGATATACTCCTTAAATTCCCCTGGCTCCTCGCTGGCCCACTGGGGATCAAAGGAGGACAGCACCGCCTCCGGCAGCCGCTCCTGGATCACACTGCGGTTTTCCTCCACCGTCATGATCTTCACCAGGCCCGCCCCGGTCCGGTACGCCGCCAGGGCAGAAAAATACGCAGCTCCCGCCATGTTTTTTGCTCCGGCGATCACCAGGAGCTTTCCATAGGTCCCCTTGTGGGAATCCGCCCGCCGCCTGGGGATCTCCATAAGATCCTCCGGTCCGTGGGCATGGACGTGCTCTCCGGCCTGCTCCGGATCCTCGGGCACAAAGCCCACGTCCTCCACAAAAAGCCGTCCGCAGTATTCCCGGCCCGGAAACAGGGCCTGGCCCACCTTTCTCATTCCAAAGGTCACGGTCACATCCGCCTTTACGGCGCAGCCCATGACGGCCCCTGTGTCCGAGCTGATGCCCGACGGCATATCCACCGCCGCCACCGGGACCAGCTCCCGCTGCCGTTTTTCCTCCATGAGGCCGATGAGCTCCTTATAAACGCCCTCCACCGGCCTTGAAAGCCCGATGCCAAACACTGCGTCAAGGATCAGATCACAGGCCTCTGGAAGCGGATCGCCCAGGGTAAGGATGGGGATTCCCAGCTTTTCTGCCACCGAAAGCTGGACCTCCAGCTCCCGGCTCCGTTTTCCCTCCAGGGATGGAAGGAGGATGACAGAGGAAAAGCCCTGGAGCGTCAGCATCCTGGCCGCCGCCGCGCCGTCGGCTCCGTTGTTTCCCAGACCGCAGACTGCCCAGACCGTCTTCTGCTTCCTTTTCTTTAAAAGCCGCTCCCTTCCCGGACCATGCTCCAAATCCTCATTCCCCGAACCCCCCGGCTCCAGAAGCTCTCTGGCCCATTTCACCACCTCCAGGGCCGCCCGCTCCATCAGTACCAGGGATGGGATCCCGTATTCCTCAATGCTTCTTTGATCCACCGCCTTCATCTCTGCGGCATTCAGCAGATCCCTCATTCCGTCACTCTCCTTCCCCCACGGCAAAGGCCATGGCGTACTCCCTTGTATTGGAAATGGATACCTCCAGCCGGAGGATCCCCTTTTCCTCCGCTGTCTCCCTGGCCCTTCCGTACAGGTTCACATAGGGCTTTCCAAGGTCATCCCGTAGGACCTCGATATCCCCCGGCATAAAGTCCCGGAAGCCCGTCCCGAAGACCTTGGCCACAGCCTCCTTCACAGCAAAATCGCCGGCAAGGACAGAGGCTTTCCCCCCTGCCTGCCGGCGCTCCCGTTCTGTATACACACGCGATAAAAAAGCCTCTTTTTCACAGGCTTTTTTCATCCGCTCAATTTCCACTAAATCACAGCCCGTTCCGAGGATCATACTGTTTTTTCCCGGTCCTTCCGCTCCCGCTCGTCCTGCATACTGCATACCCGGTAGGAAAGACGCATCAGACTCTCTGAAAGATGAACGTTTTCCACCACTACATCGTCGGGCACGTTGAGGTCCGTATGGGCAAAATTCCAGATGGCCTTGATCCCTGCCCGGACCAGACGGTCTGCGATCTCCGGCGCCTTGGACTTGGGGATCGTAAGGGCCGCGATCTGCACCTCGTTGTCCACAATGAACTGCTCCAGATTGTCAATACTGCGGATCTCCACTCCGCGCACCACCAGGCCGATGAGCCGCGGGTTAATGTCGAACATGCCCTTGATCATGAAGCCGCGTTTTTCAAAGTTGGTATAATTGGCAATGGCCTGGCCCAGGTTTCCGGCTCCGATGATGATCAGGTTATGCTGCCGGTCGATGCCTAAGATCCTGGCGATCTCCGTATAAAGATACTTTACATTATATCCATATCCCTGCTGCCCGAAGCCGCCGAAGTTATTGAGATCCTGGCGGATCTGGGAGGCGGTGACCTTCATCCTGGCGCTCAGCTCGTTGGACGAGATCCTCTCGATCCCCTCCTCCATCAGCTCACCCAGATAGCGGTAATACCGGGGCAGCCTGGAAATTACTGCCTTTGAAATCTGTCTTTCTTCTGTCATGTTGTGTCTTCACCTTCCTGTGTAACGATCAAATAGCACCTGCGTAAGGGGCAGCACGCCCCGGTACGCCGATGCTAATATTATAGCATATCTATGCATTTTGTCAAATCCTTGTCAAGTGGATCGAGAGGAAATTCTTGCCTTATGGTCCCCTTTATCCATCCCAGCGGGTACACACGCCTGTGTGAAGACTTCTATATATTTTACGATATACTTGCTTACAGGCAGAAGGTGGTCACGATGATTTACAGACCGTTATATGGGGATAAGATCATGGCTTACACAGATACCCCTTTTGTAAAGATACTCACAGGAGCGCGCCGCTGCGGAAAATCCCCGATATTGAAAATGATTATGGAGCGGTTAAAAACCGATCGGAATATTCCTGCTGGACGCATGATAAGCTGCCGCTATGATTCTAATAATGATCAAACGATCCGTATTTCCTCTCCCTCTCCAGCATGACATTAAAAAAAGAGACTCCTGCCGCCAGCCACAGGAAATTCATCCCCACATATCCAAGGGAAATGAGCGCTGATATGGGCTGCCCCGAATAAAGTGTCTGAACGATTACGATTCCTGGAGCAAACGGTAATAAATGAAGGATACTAAATTTCTCTGTCTGTATCATGTTGATCAAAAACAGCATCGTCCCCTGAATGATCATAACCATCTGTCCTGTATTTTTCTCCCCCAGACCGACCGCACCGATCATAAGGCCGATCCCGTACATCCCGATTATGCTGGGAACGATCAGTACCAATGCTTTTAAAAAGAAAACTAAATTTGAAAAGTTTAAAATATGTACAGCGATTGAGAATACCAGAATGCCGGACATGGTGACTGCACTGATCATCAATGATATCATCAGACGGATCCCCATCAGAAGTATGATCGAATATTTGCTTTGAATATACAGCTCCAATGTCCCTCTGGATGCCTCCAGGCGGATGGTACTGGTGCTGTATCCAAGAGCCATGGCGTTAAACTGCCAGAAAATATACCCCAGAAGCGTAAGAAACCGTGATTCCGCAGTACTCTCTCCAGATGCAGCCAGATAAAAAACAGCAAAATAGATCAATGTAAACAAAACAAGATCACTGATCAGATTTATCCGGTAACAGAGTCTTTCTTTTATATCAAGAATAATCTGATTTTTTAGTAATTCTAAATATTTCTGCATATTTCCCCCTATCTGATCAGCTTCTGATATTTTTCCATAATATCCTTATGATCTGCGGATCCATGGTGCTCCAGCTTTATCCTCCCGCCAGACATAAAAATATACTCGCTGGCAATGTCAGAAAGAAAGCTCATATCGTGCGAAGATATTAAAAAAGTAATCTGATATTCCTGGTGGACTTTTTTTATAATGGATTTCAGTTCCTCGATCCCGTCGATATCAACCCCCAGTGAAGGTTCATCAAACAAAATCACCTGCATTCCGGAGCAGAGCCCACATAGCAGCGCAGCTTTCTTTTTCTGTCCCATGGATAGCGTTTCCACCCTTTTATCCAGCAATTTTTCCATGGATAGTACCGGCGCCAGTTCCAGGATCCTGTCCGCCACTGCCTGCTTTCTCATTCCCTTTATGATCCCATAACACAGGGCATTCTCATATACGGAGTTTTTCTGACGCAGCCCACGGTCCCCACCTGGAATGTAGATCACATGCGTTCTGCACCACCGATCGTATTTTTCCCGGCTGCCCTGGATTTCAAGGGATCCCGACGCAGGATAGAGGATTCCCGCCAGGATTTTTAAAAATGTAGTCTTTCCAGCCCCATTGGGACCAACCAGTCCATAGATTTTTCCAGGTAGGATTTCCAGACTGATATTTTCCAGGACTGGTACTGTTCCATAATCTTTTTGAATATCATACAGCTTGATCATTACAATATCCTTTCTTCTGAAACCGGGATCATCCATCCCGTGCGAAACATTCTGTTTTATCACCATCGTTTCCTCCCCCTGTAAATTGCATCATCCGCACCCCGGAATTTATTTACCAGTCCCCCCGCTTCAGCGCTGCCGACAGGCGGACCAGCCTGTATATCCTGTATACGAAAAGGAACGGGCCGGAAACGGCCGAAAGGATACAGGACACGAGGAAGATCCCCACATCGTCCTGCCGCTGGTGATTGGAGGAGGCCGCGTATTTCGCAGTAAACGGCCCCATTTTCAGCATATCCAGCTCTGCCTGGTGGCGGAATGTGGGATAGTCGATGCGTATAAAGGAGCTGAAGGGGGCAAAGAAGCAGATTGCCAGAAACAGGATTCCTCCGGTCCTGGATGGATAAAACATATCGAAAAAGAACTGGTCATTCACCAGAGCGTTGCCAAAAAACAGAGGGACGACCACATCTCCTCCCGGCTTCTGAAAATAATAGACCGAGCAGATATGGTTCCGGAAGGCCAGCACCGATCCCACAAGGGCCGCTCCCACAAGGAAAGAAACGATCAGCCGCTTCCGGAGCTTTTTCACTTCCTTCTCGGCACAGTTCCGGCAGACACCCAGCCTGGCACCGCTTTCGGTGAGTTCTTTATAACAGTCCCGACATATTTTCTTTCTCTCTGTCATACTCCATTCCTCCCTTCCCGTCAGAAACCTCCGGTCTTGATTTCAATATTTTTCATACTATATCGAATTAATATTTGTATTTAACAAAAGTATATCATTTTTTTCATTTTATTCAATAAATTTTTCCTTACAAATGGTCTCTTTTTCTTAGATCCACGTCTTCCCGTCCATGAAACCATTGAAAATCCCCCGGACCTATATTATACTATACTATTGACCGGGGGGTGCGCCGTCCCCGGTGAAGCCATGTCCGGAGGCCGCCCTGAAAACCGGCTCCCGGCGGGAATCCGCAGCCATTATATCTGTACAATACTAGGAGGAAACTATGATACTGTCCTGCAGCAGCATCTGCAAATCCTTTGGAAGCGACGACATCTTAAAAAACGCTTCCTTTCATATAGAAGAACACGAAAAAGCCGCCATTGTGGGCATCAACGGAGCCGGGAAGTCCACGCTCCTAAAGATCATCACCGGAGAGCTTCCGGCAGACTCCGGGGAAGTGGTCATCTCCAAGGGAAAGACCCTGGGCTACCTGGCCCAGAACCAGGACCTTTTAAGCCACCGGACCATTTATGATGAAATGCTGGAGGTAAAGCGGCCGGTGATCGAAATGGAGGAACGGCTCCGGGAGCTGGAGGTCTCCATGAAGCTGGCCGAAGGTGAGGAGCTGGAGGCCATGATGGATACATACAGCCGCTTAAGCCACCAGTTCGATCTCATCAACGGCTATGCCTGGAAAAGTGAGATCGTGGGCGTTTTAAAGGGCCTGGGCTTTCCGGAGGAGGAATTCGGAAAACAGATCTCCACCCTCTCCGGCGGCCAGAAGACCCAGGTATCCCTGGGAAAGCTCCTTCTGACCAGCCCGGACATCATCCTTCTGGACGAGCCCACCAACCACCTGGACATGTCCTCCATTGCCTGGCTGGAGAATTATCTGTTAAACTATAAGGGAAGCGTCATCATCGTGGCCCATGACCGGTATTTCCTGGATAAGATCGTCACCAAAGTGGTGGAGCTGGACAACGGAAAGGCCACCGTCTACCTGGGCAACTATTCTGCGTACAGCGAAAAGCGGGCCCAGATGCGGGCCATCCAGATGAAGGCCTACTTAAACCAGCAGCAGGAGATCAAGCACCAGGAGGAGGTCATTGAAAAGCTGAAATCCTTTAACCGGGAGAAGTCCATCAAGCGGGCGGAAAGCCGGGAAAAGATGCTGAATAAGATCGAGGTGCTGGAAAAACCCACAGAGATCAACGACGCCATGGACATCCGTTTAGAGCCCAATATCTTAAGCGGAAACGACGTCTTAACGGTCCGGGACCTGGAGAAGTCCTTCGGCCCCCAGCATCTGTTTTCCCATGTGGATTTTGATGTAAAGCGCGGCGAGCGGGTGGCCATCATCGGCGACAACGGCACTGGAAAGACCACGATCCTGAAAATGATCAACGGCCTTGTGACGCCGGATCATGGGGAGATCACCCTGGGCTCCCGGGTCCACATCGGCTACTACGACCAGGACCATCAGGTGCTCCATATGGATAAGACCCTGTTTGAGGAGATCTCCGACGCCTATCCAGGCATGAACAACACCCAGATCCGCAACACCCTGGCCTCCTTCCTGTTTACTGGCGATGACGCCTTTAAGCGCATCGGCGACTTAAGCGGCGGCGAGCGTGGCCGGGTGTCCTTAGCCAAGCTGATGCTCTCTGAGGCCAATTTCCTGATCCTGGACGAGCCCACCAACCACCTGGACATCACCTCCAAAGAGATCCTGGAAAATGCCTTAAGCCATTACGGCGGCACGGTCCTTTACGTATCCCACGACCGTTACTTCATCAACAAAACGGCCACCCGGATC
The DNA here is from genome assembly GCA_905215775.1 of uncultured bacterium. Lineage (GTDB taxonomy): Bacteria > Bacillota > Clostridia > Lachnospirales > Lachnospiraceae > Alitiscatomonas. The sequence goes on along the minus strand of CAJMRM010000004.1, from coordinate 40,603 downwards.
CTGGATCTGACCGGAGGGAAGCTTTTAAATTATATCGGAAATTATGACTACTACCTGGAAAAACGGGACGATATGATGGCGGCCCATTTTGGGACCGGCTCCGACGGGACAGCCAAGGCCCCGGCGGCGGGAGGCTCTGTGTTCTCCGGAAGCGTGCTCCGGACCGCAGGAGCGGCTGATTCCGGCCAAGCCTCCGTTTCTGTCCAGTCTGTCTCCCCAAACTCTCCTGCCACAGACACAAAGCTGGACTGGAAGGCCCAGAAGGAGGAACAGGCCCGGCTCCGGAAACGCCAGAATGATCTGAAAAAGGTGGAGGCCGAGATCCATGACCTGGAGACCAGGGACGGAGAGATCGACGCACTCCTCTGCGACGAAAGCGTCTTCACAGACGTGGCGAGGCTCATGGAGCTCAATAAAGAAAAAGAAGACCTGGCAGCAAAGCTGGAGGTCCTCTATGAAAAATGGGAAGAGCTGGCGGAATAACGCCAGCTCTTTTTTTATCTGTTACAGCTTTTCCACAGCCTCCGCTGCCTTCTCAAGGAATTCTGCCTTCACATATTCCACGGTTCCCTCGTCCACGGAGCCTGCGATCTCCGGACGGATGGGGATCTGGGCCAGCACGGGGATCCCGTACTCCTTTCCAACTTCCTCCACCTTGCTCTCGCCGAATACAGAGATCTTCTTTCCGCAGTCCGGACATTCCAGATAGCTCATGTTTTCAATGAGACCGATGATCGGAACGTCCATCTTTTTAGCCATGTTCACAGCCTTTCCGACGATCATGGAAACCAGCTCCTGGGGAGAGGTCACGATGAGGATGCCGTCCACCGGCAGGGACTGGAACACAGTCAGCGGAACGTCGCCGGTTCCCGGAGGCATATCCACGAACATAAAATCAATGTCCTTCCAGTAGGTCTCGTTCCAGAACTGTTTTACGGCGCCTGCGATCACAGGCCCTCTCCAGATCACCGGATCGCTCTCATGCTCTAACAGCATGTTGGAGGAGATCACCTCGATCCCGGTGGAGGAGACCGCCGGTACCAGAAGCTTTCCGTCGGGGGTCACGCAGAGGGGATCATGGATCCCGAAGGATTTGGGGATGGAGGGACCGGTAATATCCGCATCCAGGATTCCCACCTTATAGCCTTTGGCTCTCATCTGGCACGCCATTAAAGAGGTCACCAGGGATTTTCCAACGCCGCCCTTTCCGCTGACAACGCCGATGACCTTCTTTACAGAGCATCCATCTGCCAGCTTTTCCTCAAAGCTCTTTTTATCCGGGACCCGGCTGTCGCAGTTGGCAGTGCAGGATCCGCAGTCATGATTGCAATTCTGTGCTTCACTCATTTTGCTTGATTCCTCCAGATATAGTTTGTTTCTTTATTCCTTTAAGCCTGTTTCAATGAGGGTGCATACGGCTTCCAGAGCCTCCTCCTCATCCTTTCCGTCGCAGCAGACCTCCACTTCCGTTCCGCACCGGATTCCGGAAGCCATGACATTTAAAACGCTTTTGGCATTGATCTGCTGGTCTTTATACAGAATATTCACCTTTGATTCAAATTTCATGGAAGTCTGACATAATAATCCTGCCGGACGCAGATGAAGACCGGAGGGATTTACAACCTGAACTTTTCTTGAAACCATGGACAGAACTCCTTCCCATTTTATACTCTTCTGCAATTCTATAATAGTTTGGCAGTTCTGTCAAGGTTTGGGTTCCCGGCGGGAAAAGACGCAGCCGCAGTAATCCTGGCGGTAAAGCCCATGCTCCCTGGAAAGCTCCGTGGAACGCTTATAGCCGTTCCGCTTTTTAAAGTCCGAATTTAAAAAACGGACGCCGTACCGGGCCCCGGCTTCCTCTCCGATGCGGTTTAACCGCTCCGCATCCTTTAAGGGACTGATGGTGAGAGTGGTGGTAAAATAGTCGAAGCCCCCCTCTTTCGCCAGTCTGGCAGCCTCCAGAAGGCGCAGCTTAAAGCATTCCGTACACCGGGCTCCTCCCTCCGGCTCCTGCTCGAGTCCCTTCACAGCCTCGTAAAAGAGCTCCGGCCGGTATTCCCCGCAGAGAAAACGGACCGGGTGGACCGTTTCCATTTCCCGGATCAGCCGTTCCTGCTCCCTGGCCCGTTCCTCGTATTCAGAAGCCGGGGAGATATTTGGATTATAGTAAAACACTGTGATCTCAAAATACCGGGACAGGTATTCCAGCACATAGCTGCTGCATGGAGCACAGCAGCTATGAAGAAAAAGCCCCGGGACGCGCCCTTCCTTTTCTATATTGGCAAGCTCTGCCTCCAGCTCCTTCTGGTAATTTCTCCGGTTCATAAAAACGCCTCCTTCCGTTGGAAAAGGACAGCCGGATGTGACTCCTGCTGCCCTCTTTCGTTTTCTTACAGGAAATCCCGGATCCGCTTGCTGCGGACAGGATTTCTTAGCTTTCTCAATGCCTTGGCTTCGATCTGACGGATCCTCTCCCTTGTTACGTTGAATTCCTTTCCAACCTCTTCCAGTGTTCTCGGATGTCCGTCCTCCAGACCAAAGCGCAGTACGATCACCTGGCGTTCCCGTTCCTTCAGGTCGCCCAGCAGCGCGTCGATATGCTCCCTTAACATGACAGATTCCACGTTTCCCTCGGGAGTCACCGCGTTGCTGTCCGCCACGAAATCTCCCAGATTGGAGTCGTCCTCCTCGCCGATGGGAGTCTCTAAGGAAGCTGGCTCCCTTGCGATCTGCATGATCTCCATCACCTTGTCCTCAGACATTTCCAATGCCTCAGCCAGCTCCGAAACTGACGGTTCATAGCCCAGCTCCAGGGTCAGCTTTCTCTGCATCTTGGACATTTTATTGATGGTTTCCACCATATGCACCGGTACGCGGATGGTACGCGCCTGATCGGCCAGAGCCCTTGTGACGGACTGGCGGATCCACCAGGTCGCATATGTACTTAATTTGTAGCCTTTTGTATAGTCAAATTTTTCTACGCCTTTAATAAGCCCCAGATTTCCCTCCTGGACCAGATCCAGGAAGCTCATCCCACGGCCCGTATAGCGCTTTGCGATGCTGACCACCAGACGCAGATTGGCCTCAATGAGACGCTCCTTGGCGGACTCGTCCCCCTCCGCCTTTCTTTTGGCCAGCCGCAGCTCTTCCTCTGCCGACAGGAGCGGGACCGTACCGATCTCCTTCAGGTACATACGTACCGGATCCTCCGTTCCAATTCCCTCCAGCAGGTCGATCGCATCCAGGTCGATATCCTCTTCCATCTTGTCATCTGAGAAATCGCCGTCCATATCGTCCATCAGCAGTGAATCATCTTCCGCAAGCAATGCGTCGTCGATTATCGGAACCACATCAATATTGCTGTGTTCCAGATAACTGTAAATTTCGTCCATCTGCTCCGGACCAAGATTATCTCCGGCAAAAAAATCGTTGATCTCAGCCACGTCCAGCGCATTCTGCTTCGATCTTCCCAGCTCCACAAGCTTTCTGAGTTTTACTAAAAATTGTTCCTTTTCCACGAGTTACGCCCTTTCAAGTGAAAAATGTCCTGTGATACAGACAAACTGTTCCACGATGATTCATTATATACCATCCCACTACATTTTTCAACATTTTTTTATCTTTTCTCCGCATCTTAAGGCAATGGCGCCATGGACGTTCTCCACCACGGTCTCCTTCACCGTGCCTCCGTACTCACCGTCTAACACCCATGAGACCTCTTCCCTGGCGGTAATGACCACCCGGGAGGTATGGAACCGGAACACATAAGCGTTTTCCTCATCCTTCAGGAACATATAGGAAACGATATTGGACAGATCCAGCGGGGTCTTCGGCGTCCGGATAAACAAAGCCTCAAACCTTCCATCGTCGAAATCCACATCCCTGGGCGTCAGTCCCTTGAAGCCGCCGACACTGGTGGTATTGGTGATCATCCCAAAGATAAATTCTCCCTCGATGGTCCCCTCCTCCCACTGGATCTTCATGTAATGGGATTTTAAGGACGCCAGGCTTTTCACCGACTCCAGGATGTAGGCCTGATGTCCCAGGACATTTTTCTTATCCTGGGGCGTCTTATAGGAAACCTCCGTGAAAGCTCCGAAGGCCGCAATATATACAAAATACCGGTTCCTGCCGAACCGGCCCACGTCCACCTGTCTCTCCCCCGCCGTCAAGGCCACCTCCGCGGCCTCTCTGGGATCCCCGGGGATCTCCAGGCTCCGGGCATAGTCGTTGGTGGAGCCGGAGGGAAGATATCCCAGCACCGGCCGTTTTTCTAACTGCATGAGCCCCGATACCACATTATTTAAGGTACCGTCCCCGCCGCTGCATAAAAACAGATCCGTGGAGCCGCCGTATTCCCTGGCAATGCGCTCCGCATCCTCAGCGTTCTGGGTCACGTACACCGATGGAAAATACCCCTGGCTGCAGAAATAGTCCAGGATCCCCATGAGCTGGCTCCGGATCTGCTCCCGGCCGGACCGTGGATTGAACAGGAATATCATATCTTTCATTTTTCTTTCCCTCCATATCTCTGATCCAGATATTTTTTATAAGCGGCAAAGGCGTTGGGCACCGGATGCGCTTTCTGTATCTCCTCCCAGGTCAGAAAAAGGACCGGACCGTTTTCCTCTCCCGGCAGCGTTTCCGGTATTTCCCTTAAGGAAATGAAATATCCGCCCATATGCCACTCCACATGGCTGAAAATGTGCTTCGCCTCCGGAAGCGGCTCTGTCCGGACCTGCTGGCCCAGAAGGGCCTCCGCCTCTTTGGAAGAAAGGCGTCCCGGCACATTCACAAACTCATAGAGAGAGGCCAGAAGTCCGTCCTCCCTCCGTTTCCTTATGGCGATCCTGTCCTGGTATTCCAGCAATAATACGGTCCTTTCCTCGATCCTCCTCTTTTTCTTCGGCGTCTTTACCGGAAGCATTTCCGTCAGACCCTGGGTCCTGGCAGCGCAGACTGTAAAAAACGGGCACTGGCTGCATAAGGGCGCCCCCGCCGGGATACAGACCATGGCCCCTGTCTCAATGAGCGCCTGGTTAAAGTCCCCGGCGTTTCCCGGCTGTATGACCTCCGATACCAGGGCCTCCATCTTCTTCTTCGTGGACTGCTTTAAAATATCATCAAAGCTCCCGGTCACCCGGGACAGGACTCTCAGCACATTGCCGTCCACCGCCGGCGCCGGAAGCTCAAAGGCAATGGACGCAATGGCTCCCGCCGTGTAGCTGCCGATCCCCGGAAGCGCCAGGATCTCCTCGTAGGTTTCCGGAAAGCTTCCATTATATTGTTCCGTCAGGAGCTCCGCCGCCTTTTTTATGTTTCTGGCACGGCTGTAATACCCCAGCCCCTCCCAGCACTTTAAAAGCTCCTCCTCCGGAGCCGCCGCCAGATCCTGGATCCTGGGAAAATGCTCGAAAAACCGGAAAAAATATGGCTTTACCGCTTCCACCCGGGTCTGCTGGAGCATGATCTCAGAGATCCAGATCCGGTACGGATCCCGATTTTCCCGCCAGGGAAGGTCCCTCTTTTCCCTTTTGTACCAGGAAAGCAGGGGGCCATAGGCCATCAAAAGCCGTTCCTTTCCGGAAAGCTCCCGCTCCCTTGAGGGAAGGATCTGGAGGGCGTCGTAGGGGGACGGCCTACACATAGCCGTACACTCCCCGGACGGAAACCTCTCCCGAGATCACCTCGGTGACCGTACCGTCAGAAAGCTCCACCAGAAGGCCTCCGGTCTTTGTGATCCCCCGGCAAAGGCCCCGGTACTCTCCCTTCGGATCCAGCACGCAGACCTCCCGCCCCAGGTTCACCAGCTTTTCATTGTACTCCTCCAAAAGCGCGGACATATCCTCGGTCTTTACAAAAATTTCGTAATACTCCTCCAGGGCCTCCAGGATCCTCTGGATGATCTGGCTCCGGTGATATTTTTTTCCCGTTTCCAGATACAGGGAGGTGGCCGTTTCCCGCAGCTCCTCCGGGAATTCTTCCTGGTTTACATTGATCCCGGTTCCCATGACCACATATCTGATCTCCATAAATTCCGTTCCCATTTCCGTCAGGATCCCGCAGATCTTCTTCTTATTTAATACAAGATCATTGGGCCACTTGATCCGGCTTTCGATCCCTGTGGCCTCCTTTATTCCCTTCTGGGCCGCCAGGGCCATAACAAGGGTCAGGGTGGAGGCGGAAATGGGAGAGATCTCCGGCCGCAGCAAAAGGCTCATCCAGATGCCCACGCCCGCGGGGGAGACCCAGTTCCTTCCTCTCCGTCCCTTCCCGCCGTCCTGGACCTCCGCCACCGCCAGGGTCCCGTGGGGGGCGCCTGCCTCTCCCGCCAGTCTCACCTGGATATTGGTGGAGTCCGTCCGGTCAAAATAAAGGAGCTCTCTTCCCGCCCACCGGGTCTTCAGGGAGCTCTCCAGCTCCTCTTTTGAAAGTACGTCCGATGCGCCCCTTAAAGCATACCCCTTGTTCCGGACGGCCTCGATCACATAGCCCTCTTCCTTCAGCTGATTGATCACCTTCCAGACCGCTGTTCTGGACACGCCGAACCGTTCGCAGAGCTCCTGGCCGGAAATGTATCCGTCTGTCTCTTTCAGTAATTTCAGGATCTCACCCTTCATCCTCTACCTCCACCAGATGCTCACTGCGCTTATGACTGCAAGGATCCCCAGGGCTCCTCCAAATATCATCTGAAGCACCGACGAGATCTTTTTTTTCTGGTTCCTCACACTGCGCTTATATCTGTATCTCCCGGTGACCAGATTTAATATGGCCGCCAGAAGAAAAATGACCGGAAAGAAAAACATATATTCCTCCGGATTTATAAAGGAGATGACCGCCATGACCACCACCGCCGCACCAATGACGATATGCAGGGTATCCAAGGCCATGGACTCTCCCCTCACCTTGCGTCTTCTCTCTTTTCCAGGCATTCAAAGTCTCCTAACTCTTTCCTAATATCCTGTGTACCCGCTCCATGATCTCATCTGCCGTATAGATACGAAAGACCTCCAGATCCATGGACCTGGCGCAGACCTCCAGGACCGCTCCGTAAAGGTCCCTGTAATCCCAGCCGGGCTTCAGCTTGAACTTTTCCGCCAAAGCGGGAAATACCTGCTCCGTATAGAGCCGGTATCCGAATCCTCCTTCCCCGTCCGCGCGCTCCAGATGAATGGAAAAATAATGGCGGAAGATCTGGAGCTCGGCCATGAGGCGGTTGAAATAATACGCCTCCGTATGGGGCAGATAAAAATAATACTTTCTTCCGGCCAGATCATAAAGCATCCGGCTGGCGTCAAAATATCCCAGGGTCATGCTCCGTCTGGTCCTTTTTTTCTCAAACTCCAGGAGCCCGCCCAGGTTTCTCCTGGGAGCGATCCTGTATACATTCACATCCTCCGGCAGCTCTGCCCGCCGTTCCGTATCCACGCCGATGCCGTAGATCCGGATCACGATCAGATTTTTATATCCCCGTTCTGCCAGAACGTCCACCGGTACATTATTTACCATGCCGCCGTCCAGGTACGTCTTTCCTCCCAGCTTTTCCGTCCTGAACGCCGGAAAAAAGGCGCTGGCCAGCAGCACATCCTTTATGGTGCCCGGAGGGGCCTGCTTCACGTCAAAGACCACGCCCTTCCGGTCCGTGACCGAAAGGGAGGTAACGTAAAGCTCGCAGGCGGAGCTTCTGATCTTTTCCTCATCCACATAGTTCTCCAGAAGCTCCTTAAAGGGGGTAATATCCAGTCCCCGGCCGGAAACCACCTTCTTAATCTCTGCCATAAGCTGAGGGACCGTGGACGCCTTAAGGCCCAGGCTCCGTATGGCCTGGATCGTTTCATCCTCCACATTTAAGACCTGGGAATATGCCAGATTCCCCCACAGCTCTTCGGCTGCCTTCAGGTCTCCCATACAAAGGAAGGCGCCGTTTAGGGCGCCCACGGAGGCGCCTGCCGCAGCCCTGATCCGGATCCCGGCCTCAGTGACTGCCTTTAAGGCGCCGATCTGGTATGCGCCCCTGGCTCCGCCGCCTTCTAAAACAACGCCGTAGTCCAGGGACGGATCCAGGGTCAGTCTCATGCCTTCACATCCGGATCTTTTGCGATCTCGGTGACGCTCTTTACAAGCCCCGCCACCGACTGGATCTCCGACGGAATGATGATCTTGGTGGCTCTGCCGTCTGCGGCCTTTGTAAAGGCCTCCAGGCTCTTTAAGGTCAGGACTGCCTGGTCTGCGCCTGCCTCCTTGATCATACGGATCCCGTCCGCATTGGCCTGCTGGATCTTTAGGATGGCCTCCGCCTGGCCCTCGGCCTCGCGGATCCTCTTTTCTTTTTCTGCCTCTGCATGAAGGATAGCCGCCTGCTTATCGGCCTCTGCGTCCAGGATGGCCGACTGTTTTTTACCCTCGGCCACCAGGATCGTGGATTTCTTCTCGCCCTCGGCCTTTAAGATCGCCTCCCGGCGTTCCCGCTCTGCCTTCATCTGCTTTTCCATGGCGTCCTGGATGGCTGCCGGAGGAATGATGTTCTTAAGCTCCACCCGGTTTACCTTGATCCCCCAGGGATCTGTGGCCACATCCAGGGCCGCGCGCATTTTCGTGTTGATGGTCTCTCTGGATGTCAGAGTCTGATCCAGCTCCAGATCTCCGATGATGTTTCTTAGGGTCGTGGCCGTCAGGTTCTCAATGGCCATGATGGGATTTTCCACCCCATAGGCGTAGAGCTTCGGATCTGTGATCTGGAAAAATACCACTGTGTCGATCTTCATGGTCACGTTGTCCTTGGTGATCACCGGCTGGGGTGCGAAATCCACCACCTGCTCCTTCAGGATCACCCGCTTTGCCACCCGGTCAATGAAGGGCATTTTAAAGTGGACACCCACAGACCAGGTATCCAGATATGCGCCCAGACGCTCCACCACCAGGGCCTGGGCCTGGGGAACGATCTTTACGCAGGAGGTCAGTAAAAGCAGGACTACAACAACAAGTACGCTGATCCCAATAAAGCTTAATAAAAAATCCATACTATTCTCCTTCCGAAATGCGGTCTACCATCAGCTTCACTCCGCGGATCTCTTTTACGGTCACGGTCTCTCCCTTATGGAGCACCAGATCATCCCTCACAGCCCTGGCCGTCCATTCCTGGCCATTTATAACGGCTGTGCCTGTGCCGGAGCCATTGTCGATCTCCTCCAGCACCCGGGCCTTTTTCCCCACAAGCCCGTCTGCATTTGTCTTTACTGTTCCCTTGTTGACAAACCTAACGGCGAAGGGTCTGGTGAAGATCAAAAGGACAAAGGAGACCGCCAGAAATACGGTCATCTGTACCTGGAAAGAAAGTCCGGCTAACGCAGCAAAGAACGCCGCCAGGGCGCCTCCTGCAAACCAGATGGTCGTCAAAGCCATGGTACCGGCCTCGATCCCCACCAGTACCACAAAAAACACAAGCCAGCCTATCATTGCCATCGTATCAGCTCCTTTATTTTGTGCAGCGGCCGTGCCTCCTCTGTCTTGCCGTCTCAAACATCAGGATCGAGGCTGCCACAGCCGCGTTTAAGGATTCCACCCTTCCGGCCATGGGGATCTTCACCCAGGCGTCGGCAGAGGCAGAAAGCGCCTCCGTCAGGCCGTTTCCTTCGTTTCCAATGAGGAAGCCGGTATTACCAGTATAATCCTCCTCCTCATAATTATTCCTCCCCTCCAGGTGAGCCGCAAACAGCCGGACTCCTCCAGCCTTCAGCTCCCGGACCGTTCCCGGAAGGTCATCCGTATAAAGGAAGGGAACCCGGAAGGCAGAGCCCATGGTGGAGCGCACCACCTTGGGATTGTAGATATCCACCGTATCCCGGCTCATGATGACGCCGGTGACGCCGGCCCCTTCCCCGGCCCTTAAGATGGTTCCCAGGTTTCCCGGATCCTGGAGATTCTCCAGGATCATCAGATGGGCCGGACCCGGGGCGGAAAGCAGGTCCGGAAGCCCGTATTCATACTGCTTTGCCAGCGCCAGGATCCCCTGGGGCGTCTGGGTGTCGGACATGGCGGAAAAAACCGGATCCGTGACGATCTCATACCGGGAAAACCGTTCTAACAGAGCGGCGTTTTCCGGGTTTTTTAAGAAGCTCTCCGAAACGTAAAGCCGCTCGGCCCGTTCCGGCGGAAGCTCTGAAACCATCCGGACCCCCTCGGCCACGAAAAGCCCCGCCTCGTTCCTGGCCTTTGCTTTTTTCCTCAGCTCCACCACCATTTTCACCTGATCGTTTTTTGTACTGCTGATCATCGGGAGCCCTCCGCCGTAAGGCCTTCCGCCTCCTCCAGCCAGATCCGGGCCGCCGCATCCGACGGCATCCTCAGATCCCCTCTGGGAGAAACGGCCACAGATCCCACCTTGGGACCGTCGGGCAGACAGGACCGTTTAAACTGCTGGGAGAAAAACCGGCGGTAGAAGGTCTTCAGCCATTTGAGGATCACAGCGTCGCTGTAAACCCCGGCAAAGGCGGTTCTGGCCAGGCGGAAGATCCTGGAAGGCCGGTATCCGTACCGGAGGATATAATACATAAAGAAGTCATGAAGCTCATAGGGGCCCACCAGATCCTCGGTCTTCTGGGAGATCACCCCATCCTCCGGCGGGAGAAGCTCCGGGCTCACCGGCGTATCCAGAATATCATAAAGAACGTTCTTTAACTCCTCGTCGCCGCAGGCATCTGCGTAATACCGTACCAGGTGGCGCACCAGCGTCTTCGGAACCGATGCGTTCACGCCGTACATGGACATATGATCGCCATTGTAGGTGGCCCATCCCAGAGCCAGCTCCGACATATCTCCGGTACCGATGACCATTCCTCCGTTTTCGTTGGCCAGGTCCATAAGCACCTGGGTCCGCTCTCTGGCCTGGGAATTTTCATAGGTCACGTCATGGTCGTCCATGCTGTGGCCCAGATCCCGGAAGTGGACCGCCACGGCCTCCTTGATGCTGACCTCCTTGAGCTCCGCTCCCAGCTTTTTCGTAAGAAGGCAGGCATTCTTATACGTCCGGTCCGTGGTGCCGAAGCAGGGCATGGTCACGGAAAGGATCTTTTCCCTGGGGATCTTCAGCATATCGAAGGCCCTGGCTGTCACCAGAAGGGCCAGCGTCGAATCCAGCCCGCCGGAGATTCCCACCACCGCGTGGGTACAGCCCGTATGAGCCAGCCGCTTTTTCAGTCCCAGCGCCTGGATCGTTAAGATCTCCTCGCACCGGCTTTCCCTCTCTGCGTCGCCGGAAGGAATAAAGGGGGACGGATCCACAGGCCGCCGAAGCTCCTCAAGCTCCTCTGTTTCCAGTTCAAAATCCATATAGTCGTACTGCTCCCTGGGATTTTCCACCTGGAAGGTGGTCATCCTCCGGCGCTCGCTGCAGATCCGCTTAAGGTCCAGATCCGCCAGGATCATCCCGTTTTCAAACCGCCTGGATTCTGCCAGGACCGTGCCATTTTCCGCGATCAGGTTATGGCCTCCGAATACCAGATCCTGGGTGGATTCCCCCTCTCCCGCGTTGGCACAGATATAACCGCACACCAGTCTGGCAGACTGCCCGGCAATGAGGGATCTTCGGTATATATGCTTGCCTGCGGCCTCATTGCTGGCCGAGCAGTTGACGATCACCGTGGCTCCGGCTCTGGCGTGGGAGATGCTGGGCGGGTCCATGACCCACACGTCCTCGCAGATCTCTCCCGCCACCACCAGATCCGGAAGGTTCACGCACCGCAGCAGGATCCCGCTTCCAAAGGGAACGATCCTTCCCTCCCATTCCACGGGCTCCGGCACGTCCGGTCCCGGAGTAAAGTGGCGGAGTTCATAAAATTCCGAATAATTCGGAATGTTTTTCTTAGTGATCAGGGCCATAAGCTCTCCATCATGGACTGCCGCGGCCACATTATAAAGCTTTCCGTCCTTCATCCACGGAAGGCCCACAAAGAACAGAACATCGTGGCCTTCACTCCTGCGGATCAGCTTTTTCAGCATGTCCGCCGCCGTATCCACCAGAACATCCTGGAGGAACAGGTCCCCGCAGGTATAACCCGTCAGGCAGAGCTCCGGGAACACCATGAGCTTTACCCCGTTCTTTTCTCCCTCTTCGATCATATTCCAGACCTGGGCTTCATTATAAACCGGGTCTGCCACCTTTATATCAGGCGTAGCAGCCGCAACGCGGATAAAACCGTCTTTCATTTCGTTACTCCTTTTCTAAGCCATAGCGTTACTGTCCAGTACACACAGACCTGCCGGAAAGCCCCGGCCGCTGTCCGCCCAGGGTTCCTTCCGCCTTTCTGCGCTGTCTCCATTATACACGTTTTTCAGTAAAAAGGGAAGTTGGGAATTGAGTCATGAAAAAGTTTATGATACACTCATGATGCCGGACCACATCGCACCATGCGCGGTTTGCGATCCGCAATAATCCGGAATGGAGATAGATTTTATGAAAGAAACCTTTATACGGACGGCCCAGCTTCTGGGAGACCAGGGCTTTGCACGGCTGTCCTCCTCTGCCGTGGCCGTATTCGGCCTGGGCGGCGTCGGCTCCCACTGTACGGAAGCCCTGGCCCGGTCCGGCGTGGGAACCCTGTTCCTTATCGATTCCGACACCGTCGCCCCATCCAACATCAACCGCCAGAGCATTGCTCTTTTGAGCACTGTGGGACAGAAAAAAACAGAGGTGATGAAAGAAAAGATCGCAGATATAAACCCGGACTGCTCCGTTTTCACAAGCAGCGCCTTTGTACTCCCTGAAAATCTCCAGGAGGTCTTTTCTTCCTGTCCTGTGAAGCCGGATTATATCATCGACGCCATCGACACCGTCAGCGCCAAGCTGGCACTGGTCACCTACGCCAGGGAGCAGGGGATCCCCATCCTGTCGTCCATGGGCACCGGCAATAAGCTGCATCCCGAGGCCTTCCGAATCGGGGATATTTATTCCACCAGCGTCTGCCCCCTGTGCCGGGTCATGCGTAGGGAATTAAAAAAGCGGGAGATCCCCGCCCTGAAAGTCCTGTATTCTGAAGAGACGCCCCGAAGCCCCGAAGCGCCGGGCGAGACAAAGGGCTCCGGCCGCCCCGCTCCCGCCAGCATCGCCTTTGTGCCGCCGGTGGCCGGACTCCTCATAGCCGGAGAGGTGATCCGGGAACTGTCCGGCACAGACTGACACATCCTCCCCAGCACCGGGGCAGCCTCCTTCTCCCCCTCTCCTGCTTTCACAAAGCGAAACGCTGCATTCTCCCCACAGAATGCAGCGTCTCTTCACGTTCAATATACCTCACATTATACAGTTCCCCAAAATTATTCCCCAATAATTTCAGACATGCTGTAATATACCACAATTATGTATTTCCGTCAACCGTCTCTATCGTAAAATCTGCACAATTTTCTTTTATCCGTTCTGTATGTACATCTGTCCGTATATTTTTACCTGTTCTGGGAAAACTTCCACATAACAATGGAAATACAGGCGGCAAGAGTCCGCCTGGGAAGGACATTTATCATGAAGCTTTCATCAGACCTGAACCAGAACATGGCCCGGTTCCACCAGCTCCTGGATGTACAGACCAATTTCGACATTGTCTACCATACCCTGGTGATCGGCGGGAAGCAGGCCCTGATCTACTTTGTAGACGGCTTTACCAAGGATGAGGTGCTCCTGCGGATCATGCAGGGCTTTGGGTCCATACAGCCGGACCAGATGCCTGGCTCTCCCCACGATTTCTCAAAAAAATACGTGCCCTACGGGGAAACCGGCCTGGAGGACGAGGAAAGCCAGATCCTCATCAGCCTCCTCTCCGGGCTTTCCTGCCTGCTCATCGACGGCTATGACAAATGCATCACCATCGACTGCCGCACCTATCCGGCCCGGGGCGTGGAGGAGCCGGAAAAAGACAAGGTACTCCGGGGCTCCCGGGACGGCTTTGTGGAGACCTTGATCTTTAATACGGCCCTGATCCGCCGCCGGATCCGGGATGTGGATTTCACTGTGGAGATCACCCAGGCCGGGGAAAGCTCCCACACGGACATTGCCGTCTGCTATATGAAGGGGCGGGTGGATCAGGAGCTTTTAAAGACCATCAAGGAACGGATCCGGGACCTCCATGTGGACGCGCTGACCATGAACCAGGAGAGCCTGGCCGAATGCCTTTATCCCCACAAATGGTACAACCCGTTCCCGAAATTCCGTTTTTCCGAGCGGCCCGACACGGCGGCGGCCTCCATCCTGGAAGGGAATATCATCATCCTGGTGGATAACTCCCCCTCCTGTATGATCCTGCCCTCGTCCGTATTTGACATCATCGAGGAAGCGGACGACTACTATTTTCCCCCGGTCACAGGAACGTATCTGCGGCTTTCCAGGATGACGGTCTCCCTTCTCACCCTGTTTTTAACGCCCCTGTGGCTGCTGCTCATGCAGAATCCCCGGTGGATCCCGGACTGGCTCCAGTTCATCCAGATCGCCGACGAGCAGTTTGTCCCGCTGATCTGGCAGCTCCTCATCCTGGAATTTGCCATCGACGGCCTCCGGCTGGCGGCGGTCAACACTCCCAGCATGCTGACCACGCCCCTAAGCGTCATCGCCGGAATCGTCCTGGGAGAATACTCTGTGAAATCCGGCTGGTTCAATTCCGAGACCATGCTGTACATGGCCTTCGTCACCATTGCCAACTACTCCCAGGCCAGCTTTGAAATGGGCTACGCCCTGAAATTCATGCGGGTGATCCTCCTGATCCTCACGTCCCTCTTTAACCTGTGGGGCTTCATCGGCGGAATCGTGCTCTGTGCCTGCGCCGTGGCCTTCAATAAAACCATCGCTGGAAAGAGCTATATTTACCCACTGATTCCGTTTTCATGGAGCGAATGTAAAAAAAGGTTCTTCCGCGGGCGCCTGCCGCACAATTAATAGGCGCCTTCCACCCCCGCATCCAGACGCGCTCTCGCTCCGGTCTGCACGCAGCGGCGCATAGGGCCGCAGAATACGCGGCCCAAACGCCGGCGTGCAGAAGGGTCTGGCTACGGGGGTGGAAGGTGCTGTATAGGGGGTGGCGGGCACTAGGATAGGAAGGGAAAAGGCAGGTTCTTTGGCGCCCGTGACATCTACCAGCCCAAAACTCCCGGAGCCTTTCCCATGTCGGAGGGGGATGGAGCTTCTTGGGCTGTGGGGGGATGCGTTATGGGGGAGCATGGACTTGTCTGAGCGGAGCGAGTTGTCCATGCTCCCCCATGCCCTTCGCAGCCCTCCGGAGCCCTAGATGTTCCGCCCCGGAGACCCAGGGAAAACCTTCGGGAGTTTGGGGCATATCTCTGGTAATGTTCCTTTTTCTATGGTACAATGGTTTCAGGAAAAGGAGGTATTTCATTATGTTTCTTGAAAAAATCACCTGGAAGCAGGCGGAGCGTTACTTTAAGGAGAAGGACATTGCCATTATCCCCGTGGGAAGCACGGAGAACCATGGCCCCCAGCTTTGCGTGGGTACGGATTTCCTGATTCCCAGACGCCTCTGTGAAATGATGGACGAGCGTTTAAATATCCTGATCGCTCCCACCATCCCCTTTGGCGTCGGCGACCAGCACACGAATTTCCCCGGAACCATTACCATCGGCTACGACGGCCTTTACGATCTGATGACCCGGGTGGTGAACCAGCTTTACGGCTTCGGGATCCGTAAATTCGTCTTCTTAAACGGCCATGGGGGGAATACCCCGGTGCTCCAGCGGGTGGCCGTGGAGCTGGACGGGCGGCATGCCCTGGGGGCGGTTTTAAACTGGTGGCTCCTGGCCGGCGAGCTGGATCCCCGGTGGAAGGGCGGCCACGGCGGCGGCGAGGAGACCGCGGCTATGCTGGCCATTGATCCGTCCTGTGTACATATGGAGTATTTTATGCCCTTTGAGCCAAAGGATCTGAGTCCGGATCTGACCTTTGCCGGATCTTCCAACGTGAAATGCAGCGGCGTTTCCGTTCCGGTGCCCCGCCATGTGGACCGCTATTCGTCCTGCGGCTGGTACGGCCCCGACTCCCCGGAAACAGCCACAAAGGAATGGGGAGAAGAAATGTTAAAGGCCACTGCGGATTTCTGCGTGGACTTTATAAAGAAGTTCGAGAAGGTTTCCCTGGCATGATCCTCTGATGCATGAGGGCCATCACCGCCAGAAGCACCAAAAGATAATAGGGATACAAAGAAGCTCCCAGATGATCTGCCAGAAATCCAAAAAGCGGCGGCATCAGGGAGCTTCCTACGTATGCCCCCGCCATCTGTACGCCAATGACTGCCTGGGAAAGCTCCGCGCCAAACCGGGACGGCGTGGAATGGATCACGCTGGGATATATGGGCGCGCAGCCCAGTCCCATGAGAAGGAGCCCGGCCTGGCTGAGGCCGCCTCCCGGATATAAAAGGACCAGAAAGCCCGCAGCCAGGATCCCCGTTCCCAGACGGATCATGCTGTCGTCGCTGATCCACTCCGTAAGGAAGCCGCTGACTGCCCGTCCGGCGGTGATCCCCAGATAGAAAAGCCCCGCCAGGGCGGCGGCCCTTTCAGCCGGGACATCATGGACCAGGACCAGATAGCTGCTGGCCCAGAGCCCCGCCGTGGTCTCCAGGGCATTGTAGCAGAGAAACATGGCCACAGTCTCCCGGACTCTGGGGATCCTTAAAATTTCCATCAGGCCCGCCGGACGGTTTTCCCCGGCTTTCCCGGAACCGTTTTCTCCACAGGCATGCTTCCCCTCCCGGACATTTTTCTGTGCGGCTGTCCTTTCGCTCCCGCTGCCTGCAAATCTCATGCCCCATAAGGGCAGACTCACGGCCAGCACCGCCGCCAGCACCGTCTGGGCCAGTCCCACGGCCCGGTAGCCCATGTTCCAGCCATGTCCTCCCGCCAGGGCCGCCCCCATGACAGACGGGCCCAGAAAGGCGCCCACGCCCCACATACAATGGAGCCAGCTCATATGACGGCTTTTGTAGTGAAGGGCCACATAATTATTGAGGGCCGCGTCCACGCTCCCGGCTCCCAGACCGTAGGGAACGGCCCAGAGGCAGAGCTGCCAGAAGGAGCGGCTTACAGAGAAGCCCAGAAGGGCCGCAGCCGTCGCCGCCACACTGGCCGCCGTCACCCTTCCCGGTCCGAACCGGCTGGTGAGCCGGTCGCTCTGGAGGCTGGATACGATGGTCCCGAAGCAGATGATCATGGAGATCATACCGGCGCGTGAGACCGGAACCCCCAGCTCCCCGTACATGGACGGCCAGGCGGCTCCCAGAAGGGAGTCGGGAAGGCCCAGGCTTATGAACGCCAGATAGATCACTGCCAGAAGTATATGCGTCATGGCCCTGCTCCTAAAGCTTTAAGGAATATTCGCCCAGGTTCCAGACCTTGGATACCAGCCCGTCGTAAAACTCCGGCTCGTGGCAGATCAGGAGCACGGCTCCCTTATATTCCTTTAAAGCGCGCTTTAATTCCTCCTTGGCGTCCACGTCCAGATGGTTGGTGGGCTCGTCCAGAAGAAGGATATTGGTCTCCCGGTTGATGAGCTTGCACAGGCGCACCTTGGCCTGCTCTCCGCCGGAAAGCACACGCACCTGGCTTTCAATATTTTTTGTGGTAAGGCCGCACTTGGCCAGGGCCGACCGCACCTCATACTGGGTATAGGACGGGAATTCCTTCCAGATCTCCTCAATACAGGTGGTGGTATTTCCCGGAGCCATCTCCTGCTCAAAATATCCGATGGACAGGTAATCCCCCAGCTCCACAGAGCCGGAAAGGGCCGGGATCAGTCCCAGGATGCTCTTTAAGAAGGTGGTCTTTCCAATTCCGTTGGCTCCGATGACTGCGATCTTCTCTCCCCGCTCCATGGAAAAATCCAGGGGCTTTGATAAGGGCTCGTCGTAGCCGATGACCAGATCTTTTGTTTCAAAAATGATCTTTCCCGCTGCCCTGGCATTTAAGAAATGAAACTCCGGCTTGGGCTTTTCCTTTACCAGCTCAATGACCTCCATCTTATCCAGCTTCTTCTGTCTGGACATGGCCATATTCCGGGTGGACACTCTGGCCTTATTTCTGGCAACAAAGTCCTGGAGCTCCGCGATCTCCTGCTTCTGGCGCTTATAGGCGGCCTCCAGCTGGCTCTTCTTCATCTCGTACACCTCTAAAAACTTATCATAGTCGCCCACATACCGGTCCAGCTTCTGGTTCTCCATGTGATAGATCAGGTTTACCACGCTGTTTAAAAACGGAATGTCATGGGAGATCAGGATAAAGGCGTTTTCGTATTCCTGGAGATACCGCTTCAGCCATTCGATATGCTGGGCGTCCAGATAGTTGGTGGGCTCGTCCAGAAGAAGGATATCGGGCTTTTCCAGAAGCAGCTTTCCCAGAAGCACCTTGGTCCTCTGACCTCCGGACAGCTCGTCCACATCCTTATCCAATCCGATCTCATCCAGGCCAAAGGCCCGGCCGATCTCCTCTACCTTGGAGTCGATGATATAAAAGTCATGGGCCATCAGAAGATCCTGGATGGTCCCCAGCTCCTCCATCATGGAATTCATCTCCTCCTCGGAGGCCTCTCCCATGTGGTCGCAGATCCGGTTCATCGTTTCCTCCATCTCAAATAAGAAGGAAAAGGCGCTCTTTAACACCTCCCGGATGGTCATTCCCTTTTCCAGGACCGTGTGCTGGTCCAGATAGCCCACCCGGACATTTTTTGCCCACTCGACCTTCCCCTCGTCCGGCATCAGCTTGTCCGTGATGATGCTCATAAAGGTGGATTTTCCCTCTCCGTTGGCCCCGATGAGGCCGATGTGCTCTCCCTTTAAAAGCCGGAACGACACATCCGTAAAAATAGCCCGGTCTCCGAAGCCGTGGCTTAAGTGCTCTACGTTTAATATACTCATCTGAAAACTCCTTGTTCAATGTTCCTCTTACATACAGGATCCGCGCAGGCTGCGCACGCCCTTCATTTTACACGAAGGGGGCCGGGAAAGCAAGAGGAGGTTTCCGCAATAGGAAAAGAGAGCACAGCACCTTCCGTGCCATGCTCTCTCTGCGATCAGTCTTATATCCGCTCCCAGCGCTTCTCCATCAGCCGTCGATGCTGTAATTGGGAGCCTCTTTTGTGATATGGATATCATGGGGATGGCTCTCACGGAGGGCAGCGGCGGAAATCTTCACAAACTGGCTGTTCTCCTGGAGCTCCTTGATGGTGTGGGCGCCGCAGTAGCCCATTCCGGCTCTTAAGCCGCCCAGCATCTGGAATACCGTATCCTCCACGAAGCCCTTGTAGGCCACGCGGCCTTCCACGCCCTCCGGCACCAGCTTTTTGGCGTCAGACTGGAAGTAACGGTCCTTGCTGCCGTTTTCCATGGCGGCAATGGAGCCCATTCCGCGGTATACCTTATATTTTCTTCCCTGATAAAGCTCGAAGGTTCCCGGGCTCTCGTCGCAGCCTGCGAACATGCTGCCCATCATGCAGACGCTTCCGCCGGCAGCCAGGGCCTTGGTCACATCTCCGGAATACTTGATTCCGCCGTCTGCGATGATCGGGATCCCGTACTCCCTTGCAACCTCATAGCAGTCCATAACGGCAGATACCTGGGGAACGCCGATACCGGCAACCACACGGGTGGTACAGATGGAACCAGGTCCGATTCCTACCTTGACAGCGTCCACTCCGGCCTCGATCAGAGCCTTTGTGGCAGCGCCTGTGGCCACGTTTCCGGCGATCACCTGTACCTCCGGGAATTTCTCCTTGATCATCTTCACGCAGCGGATCACGTTGGCAGAATGGCCATGGGCAGAGTCTAATACGATCACGTCCACCTTGGCGTTCACAAGAGCCTCCACGCGCTCCAGCACGTTGGCGGTGATTCCCACGGCAGCGCCGCAGAGCAGTCTTCCGTGTGCATCCTTGGCGGAGTTGGGGTATTTGATCTGCTTTTCAATATCCTTAATGGTGATAAGTCCCTTTAAGTTAAAATCATCGTCCACGATGGGAAGCTTTTCTACTCTTGCCTTGGCAAGGATCTTCTTGGCTTCCATCATGGTGATTCCCTCTTTGGCCGTAACCAGGTTTTCAGAGGTCATGCATTCCTTGATCTTCTTGGAAAAATCTTCCTCAAATTTCAGGTCGCGGTTGGTGATGATGCCGACTAATTTTTTTCCCTCTGTGATCGGAACGCCGGAGATCCGGAATTTCCCCATCAGCTCATCTGCATCCTTTAATGTATGTTCCGGGGATAAATAAAATGGGTCTGTGATTACTCCGTTCTCTGAACGCTTAACCTTGTCAACCTCTTCGGCCTGCGCCTCGATCGACATGTTTTTGTGAATGATCCCGATACCGCCCTGTCTCGCCATTGCGATGGCCATGCGGTGTTCTGTGACCGTATCCATTCCTGCACTCATAAAAGGAATGTTCAGTTTGACTTTCTTAGTCAGGTACGTGGATACGTCAACCTGATTGGGAATTACTTCTGAATATGCCGGCACCAGCAGCACATCGTCAAATGTAATGCCTTCTCCAATGATCTTACCCATTCTAAGGTTCCCTCTCTTTCTTAAGTTTCGCTGGAATTTATCTGTTCCTGTTAGCTATTTCATAGAGTATATCAGTTTTGTAACTTTTGTGCAACAGGGGATTTATACTATTTTTTTCATTCTTTTATTACTCTTTCTTATATATTTCTCCCAGATTTTCCAGAAGGACGCTGTTTTCTTCCCTTTTTTTCACGCAGATCCGGTAATGCTCCCCGGTAAGCCCCCGGTAATCGCCGCACCGGCGGACCAGGATCCCGCGGGATAGAAGAGACGGATACAGCTCTCCCCCGTCTGCTTCCCCCGGCCTTTTAAATAAAAGGAAATTGGCCTCCGAGGGAAATACGTCAAAGCCCAGCTTCCGCAGCCCCCCGCTTAAATATTCCCGCTCCTGCCTTATGAGCTTTCGGGCTTCCCCAAGGTAAGCCTCCCGCTCTGCCCCAAAGGCCGCGCATCCGGCCTCCTGGGCCGGTATAGACACGTTCCATGGCTGGAACTGGCTCTGGAGCTTAAGCCGCAGTTCTCCGTCTGCCAGAAAGCCATAGCCCAGCCGGAGCCCAGCCATGGCAAAGGATTTTGTAAAGGCCTTCAATAAAAAAATATGCCTCTCACCGGCACGGACCAGATCCAGGACCGAATTTTTCTCGTCCTCCTCTGCCAGCTCCAGAAAGCACTCGTCGATCACCGCCAGGATCCCATGGGACCCGCAGAATTCCAGGATCCGGCGGATCTCCCCTCCCGGCGTCAGCCGTCCCGACGGATTGGCCGGATTGCATAAAAAGATCAGATCCGGCTCAGAGCGCTTTAAAAAATCCAGATACCGGTCCCCCGGAAGGGAAAATCCCTCCTCCTCTTTCAGCGGAAAAAACAGGATCTCTGCCCCCGCAGACGAAAGAGCCGCTTCATACTCCGTAAACGACGGGGCCGTCAGAACAGCCCGTCTGGGAGATGCGGCCCGGACGATCCCAAAGATCAGCTCCGCGGCCCCGTTTCCGAATACCAGGACCTCCTCCGGCACACCGTAAAATCCGGCCGCCAGGCTCCGGAGCCTCCCGCACCGGCTGTCCGGATAGCGGGCGCTTTCCTCCACTCCGTTCATGGCCGCCTGTTTAATAAAATCCGGCATTCCCAGAGGGTTGATGTTGATGGAAAAATCCATCCGCACCTTTGTATTTCTGTACACATCCCCGCCGTGGGTGTACGCCTTTTCCCACTGTCCTGCATGCTCCATTTACCGCTCACCGCCCTTCAGTGCCTGGGCCAGGCCGCCTGTGACCCGGTACACGTCCCCGGAGCAGGCCGCCAGGATCTGGGCCGCCTCTCCGGCCAGGTCCCTCCACAGCCGCTCCTCCCGGCTCACAGGAACGATCCCGCAGCCGATCTCGTCCATGACCGCCACTGCTCCCGGATTTTCTTCTATAAGTCGGTCCAGGAACTTCCGCAGCCGTTCCCTGGCTTCCTGCTCCTCATGGACCGCAAACCGCCGGACATAATCCTGGACGTTCACCACCAGCTTCCGGCTGTATGCCGCCTCAAACGGATCTGCTGCGCCATCGGCCGTCTCATGGTCAAAAACGCCCTCCCTGACCAGAAGCTGTTCTGCAAACTCCCGCTTCCCCTGGAATGCGCCGCCTGTGATAAATTTCATATGTATCCTCTCTTTTCCCGCCGGCGTCCGGCTGGCGTCCGGAGCCGGGCCTGCCTGCTCCTTCCTTCCTTTTTGCTGCACCGGGATCCCGCAGACCACCTCCCAGACCTCTCCGGCCATGGAAAACAGCTCCCGGTCCAGTCTTCCCATCAGCCGCCGGTACGCCGCCGTTTCCTCGTCTGCGGGACGGATATCCCCAAAGACCTCATTGGTCACCACCACCAGGTCCCGGGCCGTTTCTGCAATCCGGCAAATCCCCGCCAGGATCCTGTCCCCGGCCCATTCTGCCCGGAGCCCGGCGCAGGCCTCTGTCCCCATGTCCTCCCGGTACATCTCGTTGGCCGCCAGATTGGACATGCACTCCACCAGCACCGCCCCGTCCTCCGGTACAGAAAGACGTCCCAGATCCACCGGGCATTCGGCTGTCTCAAAGCCCTTTTTTTCCCGCATCCGCCGGTGCTTTTTCACCCGCTCCCGGCATTCGTCGTCCCATACGATCATGGTGGCGGCATAAATCTTCCTTCCAGCCTCCGACTGCTCCAGAAGCGACTCCGCAAAGGACGATTTCCCGCTGGCTCCTCCCCCGGTCACAACCTTTATCATACAGTCACCTCTCTGCTCCCTTAAATAATTCCGGCATAAAGCACGCCGCCGCCACGGTAACGCCGTCCCTGGCATATTTTTTCATCAGCAGCCTGGCAGCTTCCGACGCTTCCCGGCATGCGGCCACAGCGGCGCGCTCGCAGACGCTTCCCACGCCGGTGACCTGCTTCACAAACTCCGACTCCGTAAACGCCCCGGGCACGGCGGCCAGCTCCTCTCCCGTATATGTAAAAAACGGGAGACCCTGTTTTTTTGCAAGAAGACACAGCCCCGGCTCTCCGCTTTTCAGGTCGATGCTGGCCAGTCCGCAGACGGCCGCAGGATCCAGCCCCGCTTTTTCCATGGCCTCCTCCGCCACAGACCAGATCTGCTCCATGGAGGTTCCCCGCCTGCATCCGATCCCCAGGACCACGCACCGGGGAACCAGCCTTAACGGCCCCGGACCCTCCGGCTCCCTCCGCTCTCTCCTCCATACGGTGATCCGGATATTCTGCGGACAGATCCGGTCCTTGTAAAGCCCCTCGGGCAGCGGCCCGGAAACGGGAAAGTCCGAAAACAGACCCACTGGCTCCCCGGCCAGGACCGCCGCAGAAATCTCCTTTGCCAGCTTCATCTGGTCCAGGACCAGGCCATGCTCCTTTGCAAACACATCCACCGCAAACCGCCGGTTCACATCTGTGGCCGTCGTAAGCACTGCCTGGGCCGGGATCCCGCGTTTGGCAAGTCCCGCCGCCAGGCGCTCTGCCAGTCCGTTGGCTCCGCCCAGGTGGCCTGACAGCAGGGGGATCATAAACCGCCCCTTCTCATCGGCCGCCAGAACCGCCGGATCTGTTTTTTTATCCCGGACATACGGGGCAATGGCCCGGACGGCAATGCCGCAGGCTCCGATAAATATAAGGCCGTCCGAATCTCTGAACCGTTCCCCGGCCCAGGCAGAAAGCCCGCCCTCCTTCACCGGGGAAAAGCAGATTTCATGATCCAGGGAGGCCGCCTGCATGGCGTACCTCCCCGATACCCAGGGACAGGGACAGTGGCCCTCTTCCTCCAGGAGCTTTACCAGCCGTTTTTCCAGCCGAAATCCATTTTCTGTAAAGCAGATCAGAGCGATCTTCACCTTGTTTCCTCCATCCTGTGTCGTTCTTCTTATATTATAGGATCTTTCTTTTCATCTTTCAACGGCTGGTTTTCTCCTTTTTGTCCTGCCATCTCCCGTTTTTTTCTTGTGATCAGCCCGCCGATCCGGCCGCTCTCCTTGGCAGTCAGGCAGCGCCAGCCTCCGGCCACCACCTTATCCGCCAGCCCCAGCTCGGATGCGATCTCAAATTTCAGAACGTCCTCCGGCTTCAGATTGTTGGGATCCACCGGTTCCTGCTTCTTTTTTCCCATGGCTTCTGGTTCACCTCTTTTCATTTTCTTAGAAAAGTATTCCCAGAAACGGAAAGACTTATACCGCCTCCTCCCCGGTCTGCAGACGGTTCCCGGTGTTTTGAGCGTTCCGGCGCATGGCGGCTCCCGGAACGCTTTCTATGCCATGGGACACGATTCCCTCTGACATAAAAACAGGGGCCGGGCGTCTTAGCCCTTCCCCTGTCCCCGTATCTGCTCCGGCCGCTTTTTAGTCCGGGCGGCCCGGAATGATAATGGCTGCGACGATATAGGCGATGAGCCCCGGCCCGGTAAAGGTCAGGATGGCCCATAAAAGCCGTACCAGCGTGGGATCCACATTCAGGAATTCCCCGATGCCGCCGCAGACTCCGCAGATCATCTTATTGGTATCTGATTTATATAACCGCTTTACATCCATGTTCCTCTCTCCTTTTATCCGGCTTCCGCCTACGGAGCTTCTGTGTTCTGTACAAAAATGGTTCCGGAACTGGCCTCCAGATCCATGACAGACAGAGCTCCGTCCGCTCTCTTTTTCTGGTATCCTTCTACGGTAAAGTCCGGGAACACCACGGTTCCGTTTTCACATTCAAGCTCATATCCGATCCCGCCAGGATCCATGGTTTCAGGGAAGGAAAGAGTAATGGAGCCGTTCCGGCACCCGGCGTCAATCTCCATATACCGTTCGGTTTCCATGGTCCAGAGGATGGTTCCGCTGCCCATGCACTCCAGATCCGCCTTCCGGCCGTCCTCCTGGGTAAAAGCTGCGTTCCCTTCTGTCACCGACAGCTCCGCTTCCAGGGTCCGGACGCCGTTTCCCTCCAGAGTCCCCTCCAGGATCTCCGCCTCAAATTCATCCAGAACCCAGGAATCCGGAATAAATATCTGGTAATCCTCTCCGTCCCCGGCCCGCAGGGTAAGCACCGACTCCATGCCATGCTCTCTGTAACCAATGGCCTCCAGCGTTCCGCTTCCGCTTTTGATGGTCAGGCCGCTGATCTCCTCCATCCGGAAGAGCTCCACGCTTCCTCCCTGCTGCCGGATTTTAAGCTCCGTGACCCTCGGATATCCGGCCTCAAAGCCGCCGTCCGTTCCCGGAGACTGCCAGGGCTCCCCTCCGGTCCCCCATTCCGCCTGGCCAGGGGCTTCATCCACCCGGACCAGATACTCCTCCGGGTCTGTTCCATGTTCCACGATCCCGTCCAGCTCGTCTAAGCGCTGGAGCTTTCTCCTTACATGTCCGTCAAGATCCCCCATATCCGCTCCCAGAAGAAGCGATGCGGTGGCGATCCCGGCTCCGGCCAGGATCAGCGCTCCTCCGGCAATGGTCCCGTATTTAATAAATTTTTTCATACCTTTCTGATCTCCTTCCATTTACGCGAAATCCACGCTCCCATCCGCTTCATGCCGTTCCACAAAAAGGGAAGAAGCATGGCCAGAATGGCGTACAGGACCACCGCTCCCAGAAGACCCACACCGATCCCGGCAATGGCGATCCCAAACATCAGTCCGCTGTCCAGCGGAGAGGTCACCAGAAAAATGATGCCTGCCACCAGAAGGCAGACGCCTGCAATAAACGCCGCCGCCGTCAGACAGAGCACCACGGCAATGGCCCCGAAGATCAGGGACGCCACTCCGGTCGCAGCTCCCAGTCCGACTCCGCCGACTCCCAGGATCACGGGGAAGGCCGCAATGATCAGAACGATCCACAGCACCAGCTTCAGTCCCCTGCTGGTCCAGGGCTTTTTGGCCTGGCGGGCTGCTTCATAGGGCTGATCCTGATATCCGCAGTCCTCCCGGGACGGACCGGACTGCCATCCGTCCTTCTCATATGCGTGTCCGCTGCCGGGACCGTATGCATTTTCCCGCTCTTCCGGCAGATCCAGCCGTTTCGCCACCTGGTAGCCCGGATCCCGGAACCGCTCATCCTCATAGCCCCGGTCTGTAAAGGAGCCTCCGTCGTTTAAATTGCCTGCCAGATCGGCCCGGATAATGGCTGCCACCCGTTCCGGGCTCCCAAAATCCTCAATGGCCGCTTCCTCATTGCCGCTTCCGGCCTCAGCCAGGTAATCCCTATAATAATCCAGGGCATCCTCCCGGTCCTGGTCCGGAATATCCTGGAGCAGATATTCCAGTTTTTCAAAAAACTCTTCCTTCCTCATACGTTTGCCTCCTCAAAGATCCGGGAAATATGCCCGGAATATATGGCCCATTCACTCTTATACAGCTTCAGCTGGGCCCGCCCTGTTTCTGTCAGCTTATAGTATCTCCGGTTTCTCCCGTCGAACGCCATATCGTACGTCTCCAGGCAGTTTTCCTTCTGGAGTCGCCGGAGCACCGGATACAGCGTGGACTCCGATATATCGATGGCCCTTCGCACGTCCTGGGTAATCTTGTAGCCATAGGTCCCCTCCGCCTCCCTGGAGACCACCGCCAGCACGATCCCGTCCAGAAGAGCGGCTCCTGTGTTAAATACCATGATCTTCCCTCCTAAAATATACGGCTGTTTCCTGGAGCCGCGGCTCTGATCCCTCCCGGCTCCCTAATCATTCTATCTTCTACAATATTATACACTGTATATTATTGTAACAGTATTATATATCATATAATATTGTATGTCAACAAAAACCTTTCCGCAGACATGGATTTCCGGCTCCTCTTGCGCATAAAAAAGACGCCCCTTCCAGGAGCGTCCTTTCTTGCTTCTATTTTTTCAGAGACAACGCGCCGTTTTCATCGGGGGCAAACTCTGCGGCCTCCGTCAGCATCCGGCCATCGTCCTTTAAAAAGTACGTTTTTCCGTCCACACACACAAATCCAGTAGCCATGCGCCCGTCTTCCGGCTCCAGATAATACCAGTCGGTCCCTTCCTGCAGCCATCCTGTCTTTTTCTCTCCCTGCTCATAATAGTACCAGGCTCCGGACTCTTCCTTCCAGCCGTGGAGCCCCAGACTTCCCTCTGCCGCCTCTCCGGCATTCAGCCCCTCTCTCTGGAAGATCACGATCTTTCCTGCAGCAGACGCATCGGTCCCATCGTTCCACAAAAGGATCGGAGTCCCTTTTTTCAGATCCGTTACATATACCATATTTCTGGTCAAATAGGGGAGCAGGACCGTGGAATCTGAAACTGTGTATTTCTTTCCGTCGGCAGTTTCCAGGATATATCCCGCTGCTGTTCCATCCACCTTATCCGGCTCCTGGGTCAAGGATTCCACCACTGCATAAGTAGGAAAGCCAAAGTCCGCCGGGACATCTGCCAGCACCAGAATACCGTTGGTAATGGGCGGGAGGCTTAAGGTCATTGCCTGGCCGGTGTAGACCCGGACCGCCTCTCCGTCGTCCAGGTTCTCCACAGAGATGGGAAAACCGTTGACAGCATCCAGGATCTTCGTATCCTCAGAAAGAGTCACCACTACCTCCGTCATGCCGTCCTCCACCCGGCGGTTTAAGTGCAGTCTCCCATTCTCTGCGGAGATCACTCTGCCGTCCATGCACACCATCCCATCCAGATGGCTTCCGTTTTCTCCGGCTCCATTGGTATCTGCCATTCCTGTGATCCCCATGGAGGCCGTCAGCATCGCTGCGGCCGCCAGAACGGCTGCTCCACGTAATTTTCTCATATTCTCGTCCTCCATTCTTTTCTGATACGGTTATCTTACCATAGAGAGGTTAAAAAATCCCACCGTTTTTTCTTACGAATCCATTACGTATTTTTATAAGAATCCGGAAAACCGGCTGCCAAAAACGCCGATTTTCCGGAAGGACCGCTTTTTTCCAAAAGACAAAGGGTGCGTGAAAAAACGTATCTTTTTCCACACACCCTTTTCTATTCGCACCGGATCTTTTGCCGGTTTTTATTCTTCAGATGCCTCTTCAACCGGAGCCTCTGTCTCCAGAGCCTTCATGCTGAGGCTGATCTTTCTGTCTGCCTCGTTGAAGTCAACGATCTTAGCTGTGATCTCCTGACCGATGGAAAGTACGTCAGACGGCTTTGCAACATGCTCTCTGGAGATCTGGGATACATGAAGAAGTGCGTCTACGCCTGCCTCCAGCTCAACGAATGCGCCGAAGTCTGTCATACGTGCCACACGGCCTGTTACCACGTTTCCTGCTGCATATTTCTCAGCAGCGTTTGCCCACGGGTTTGTCTCCGGGAACTTCATGGACAGGGCAATCTTCTCACCATTGATATCTTTAATAAGAGCTGTTACCTTCTCGCCTACCTTAAATACCTTCTTGGGGCTCTCAACTCTTCCCCAGGACATCTCAGAGATATGGAGTAAGCCGTCAGCGCCGCCTAAGTCGATGAATGCGCCGAAGTCTGTAACATTCTTAACGGTTCCTTCTACCTTCTGGCCAACAGCGATGCGCTCAAATAGAGCCTTCTGCATCTCAGCCTTCTTGGCTGCGATCAGCTGCTTGCGGTCGCCGATGACTCTTCTTCTCTTGGGATTGAACTCAGTGATCACAAACTCGATCTCCTGGTCTGCATACTTGGAAAGATCCTTTTCGTATACATCGGATACAAGGCTGGCAGGAATGAAGATCCTTGCCTCGTCCACGATCACGCTTAAGCCGCCGTCCAGAACCTGGGATACCTTTGCAGTAAGAACCTCATGGTTCTCAAACGCCTCTTCCAGTCTCTTATTTCCTCTGTCGGCTGCCAGTCTCTTATAGGAAAGTGCAACCTGGCCCTCGCCGTCGTTTACCTTAACGACCTTGGCCTCCATCTCGTCGCCTACCTGTACAAGATTTCTTAAGTCCACATTGGCCTCGTTGGTGTACTCACTGCGGGTAATGATGCCGTCGGATTTGTAACCGATGTTCAAAACGATCTCATCTTCTTTAACGTCGATGACTTTACCAGTGACAACCTCTCCTGTACGTATTGTTTTTAATGATTCTTCTAACATTTGTTCAAAACTTAACTCTGACATTAGTATGAACCTCCTCGATAATATTATTCGGGGTTGAAGCCCCTGCTGTAATACCTACGTTGCACGCAGAACTTATACATTCAGGATTAAAGTCGTCCAGGGTCTGGATGTAATACGTTTTGTTACATTCTCGCCGGCAGATCTCATACAGCTTCTGGGTATTGGAACTGTTTTTCCCTCCGATCACCAGCATCACGTCCACCTGAGAAGCGATCGTTTTCGCCTC
Organism: uncultured bacterium; assembly: GCA_905215775.1. Taxonomy (GTDB): domain Bacteria; phylum Bacillota; class Clostridia; order Lachnospirales; family Lachnospiraceae; genus Alitiscatomonas. The sequence goes on along the minus strand of CAJMRM010000004.1, from coordinate 11,271 downwards.
TACCTGTCTTTCCTGTGTCGCATTGCAAATCGTATTTAAAACAAATATATCATAACGCGTTTTAGGAATTTTTTCAACTATATCTTGAAATTTCTTGTAATTAAATGTCGTCTGGGCCACCAGGCAGAGGCGGCTGCCCTCCGGAAGCCCCAGTTTTTCAAAATCCTCCGCGCTTTCAATGACCTTCGTATTCTGGTTCCCCCAGCCCTTGATCCCTATGACCTCGGGATGGGATTCGTCTCCGACGATGATCACCTGGCGTCCCTCTGCACACTGGCCGGCCACCACCCGGTGGATCTTCTTTACATAGGGGCAGGTGGCGTCCACGATCTCCACTCCGTTTTTCTCCAGCACATCGTAAATATGCTTCCCCACGCCATGGGAGCGGATGACCACCACACAGTCCCGGACGCGCTCCAACTCCTCCTCGGATCCAATGACCTCCACGCCCTTTTTCTTGAGATCCTTGACTACTTCCTCGTTGTGGATGATGGGACCGTATGTATAAATGGGCTTATCCGTTTTCTGGATCTGCTCATAGACCTTTTCCACAGCCCTTTTCACGCCGAAACAGAAGCCGGCGGTCTTGGCAACGATTACATTCATAGCGTTCCTCCCGCCCGGCCGTCCATCCGCTGGTCGATGAGCGTTCCGATGGCGTCCACCACCTGCTCCAGCGTCATATCGGAGGAATCCAAGTAAACGGCGTCCTCCGCCTGCACCAGCGGGGAATGCTCCCGGTGCATATCCCGGTAGTCCCGGTCTATGATATCCTGCTCGATCTCCTTAAGATCACAGGCGGTTCCTTTTTCCGTCAGTTCCCGGAAGCGTCTTTTGGCCCGTACCAGGGAGCTGGCGGTCAGGTAGATCTTCACATCGGCCTCAGGCAGCACGCAGGTGCCGATATCCCGGCCGTCCATGACCACATCAGAATTCCTTGCCATCTCCTTCTGAAGCTCCACCAGCTTCTCCCGCACCGGAAGATACCCGGAGGTGGCCGACGCCATGTTCCCCACCTCTTCCGTCCGGATCAGGCCGGACACGTTCTCGCCGTTCAGGAATACCTGCTGGACGCCGTTTTCATAGGCGATGGTAATGGAAACCTCCCGGCAGGCCCGGTTCACTGCCGCTTCATCGTTTTTATCGATGCCCTTTCTCAGAAAGTAAAGGGCCATGGTCCGGTACATGGCTCCGGTATCCACATAAATAAAATTTCTTTTGGCTGCCACCGCCTTCGCCACAGTGCTTTTCCCGGCTCCGGCAGGGCCGTCGATGGCCACGTTAAAAGACATGTCTTCCTCCTTATCCCGCTCTTAACCAGTTTCCGCTGTTTTGCAGGAATTTATTCATTGATCATCCGGATCTGCCGGTCTCTCACGTATGCTCCCGCGCTTCTTCCGGCCAGCATTCCTGTGGACCAGGCGATCTGCAGGTTAAAGCCTCCGGTAACGCCGTCCAGATCCAGCACCTCTCCGGCAAAATAAAGCCCCTGGGCCTTTTTCGACTCCATGGTAGAGGGATTGATCTCCTTTACGTCCACTCCTCCCTGGGTGATGATCGCTTCGTTATAGCCTCTGAGGCCCGTAAGGGTCACATGGAACGCTTTGGTGGCCTCCACCAGCCGTTCCCGCTCCCTGGCCGTCACCTCATTGACCTTTTTTTCCGGATCGATGCCGCTCCTGGCCACCATCACCGGGATCATCTTGGCCGGAAACAGCCGGTTTAAGGAATTTTTAAACCGCTTGTTTTTCGCCTCGTCAAAGTCCCGCAGGATCCGGGCGTCCAGCTGTTCCGGCGTCAGTGCCGGCTTCAGGTCGATGACCATGTCCAGAGGATGCGCCTGAATGGCCCTGGAAGCAAAGCTGCTGGCGCTCAGGACCACAGGGCCGCTGACGCCGAAATGGGTAAACAGCATTTCTCCGAATTCCCTCCAGATCACCTTTTTCCCATCGTACACCGTCACCTCCACATTCTTCAGCGACAGTCCCTGGAGTTTTTTCACATCCTCCTCGGCGCAGCTGAAGGGTACCAGCGCCGGAGAGAGCCGGGTCACCGTATGGCCCGCCGCCTCTGCAAACCGGTATCCATCCCCGGTGGAGCCGGTGGCCGGATAAGACAGTCCGCCGGTGGCTACGATCACAGCCCCGGCTTCTGCCATTTTCCGGCCTCGTTCCAGGATCACGCCAAGACACCGGCCGTCCTGGCAGACGACCTCCTTCACTGCCTCGTTATAGCGGATGGACACGCCCAGCTGCTTCATCCGCCGCTCCAGAGCCGCGATCACATCCGATGATTTATCTGATACCGGGAACACCCGGTTTCCTCTCTCGATCTTCAAGGGACAGCCGCACTCGCTCATAAGGCCCATGACGTCAAAATTGGAAAAGCCGTAGATGGCGCTGTATAAAAATTTTCCATTGGACACCATATGGGAGAACAGGTCTTCTGTATCGCAGCTGTTGGTCACATTGCAGCGTCCCTTTCCTGTGATGTATATCTTTTTTCCCAGCTTTTCATTTTTCTCGTAAACCACCACCTGGCATCCTGCCTGGGCAGCTCCTATGGCGGCCGCCATACCGGCTGCGCCGCCGCCTGCTATCACTACTTTATTCATGTTTTTTCTTTGCTTTTTCCACTTCTTTTATTTTCTTCCCCAACGCTGCCGCCTCCAGAGAATACCTGAACGGGCCGCTGCCGGCCGGATCTCCCGGCCGGCGCCTCCGGCCCGACTATACGAACGCCTGGGCTACCTTCGGCATCATCTCACTGATCTTAATATGCTGCGGACATTCCTTCTCACAGTGATGGCAGGCGCGGCAGGCATCGGCCTTCACAGAAAGAGTCTCATAGGCCGCTTTGGCCGGGGTCATTCCATGGCTTGCAGTCATATTATATGCGGCAAACAGCTCCGGGATATTCAGACCAAAGGGACACGGCATACAGTAAGCGCATTTGGTGCAGTTCACAAGGGCCATTTCGTCGAAGATCTTTTTCGCCTTTTCGTAAACGGCCTTTTCCTCCTCTGTGACCATTCCCACATGGCTGCGTCCGGCGTACTCCAGGTTTGCCTCCACCTGCTCCGGCTCCGTCATGCCGCTTAAGAGCAGGCTCACCTCCGGCTTATCCCATAAGAAGTCCAGGGCATATTCCACATGGGATTTTCCCTCTGGGAACGCCTCGGCCACATGGGGAGCCAGATTTGCCAGCTTTCCGCCCAGCAGCGGCTCCATGATCACCACGCCCAGACCCTTGGAGGCTGCATATTTTAAGCCTTCCGTCCCTGCCTGGTGGGTCAGATTGATGTAGTTATACTGGATCTGGCAGAAATCCCAGCCGTCGTAGGAGTCGATGATCTCCTTAAACAGGTCCAGGGAATCGTGGAAGGAGAAGCCTATGTAACGGATCTTTCCGGCGGCCTTGGCCTCCTCCAGCTTCTTTGTCAGATTGAGCTTTTTCACCTTCTCCTCATACCGTTCTCTGCTCAGCGCATGAAGCAGATAGAAGTCGATGTGATCCGTATCCAGCTTCTTCAGCTGCTCATCCAGATACTTGTCAAAGTCATCCTCTGTCTCCAGAAGCCATACGGGCATCTTATCCGCCAGGTACACTTTTTCGCGGTAGCCGTCCTTTAAGGCCTTCCCTACCACCAGCTCACTGGTCCCCTTATGATACGGATATGCGGTGTCCACGTAGTTGACGCCGTTATCGATGGCATGACGTACCATGGCAATGGCTTTTTCCTCATTGATGGTTTTATCCTCGTTGACCGGGAAGCGCATGCATCCAAAGCCCAGAGCCGAAACCTCAACACCAGTATTACCAAATTTTCTGTACTGCATATTCATTTCCTCCGTTTATTTATTGGGAATCTCCCTTTGTCATCGCTTCATGTTCCCTGGCGATCTCCTCATACAGCTTCTCCCCGTCCCAGAACTGGTTCACAGGGGTCAGCACTGCCTTATAATCGATGCGGCCCACTCCGGACCGGTACAGGGTATGGATCACCGCGTCCACCTGTGCGGACGCCAGGCCTGCCATGACCATCATCTCCCTGTCAAATTCCGTCCCCTGGCGCTCATGCTCTGCCGGGGGCACCTCCTTTACTCCGGCCAGATATCCCACCGGCTGGCAGTATTCATCCGGCCCCACGGTCCTGAGCCGCAGTCCCAGGGGGAGCAGCGCCCGTTTTACCCTTTTTAGCCGTTCCTGATCCTTAAATCCATACAGCAACACTGTTTCTTTCATACGATCTCCTGTCTGTTCTTATGTCCATTTCTGCAGCTGTTATTCTTTTATTATACCAATTTTACCGCTTTAATGCAAGGGTGGCGTTGTGTTTCTGCCAGCCCCGCCTCCCTGTTTCCCGGCTCCGTTCTTTCCCCGCCTTTCCCGGTCTGAACTTTTACGTTTTGAGTGTGGTTCTGAATTGGGTAAGGGAAAACATATTGGGATGTGGCCGTAACCTTCAGACGAAAGAGAGGCTTCTGTTTCCTCATCTGAACGGTGTTTTTTGCCTAAAAGTACAGTCCCGCTTTTCTGCGCGTGCGGAGCGGAGCAGAGGAAATTGAAAGAGGCAGCCAGCATTCGGGGCAGTCCGGACTGCCAGGCAGAAAGGGGACCTGACGGAGAGAACGAAAAGCCCGGCTGACAAAGGAGATCCGACCAGACAGAAGGACATCCCCGGCAAACGGGAAAAATACGGGGTGAAATGGATGTGTGCGGAAGAAATTTCAGCCAGACAGAAAATACTGAAAGAAAAAAGGACTTCTGGAACCAGCTTCCAGAAATCCTTTAAAAATCGGGGTAACAGGATTTGAACCTGCGACCTCTCGGCCCCCAGCCGAGCGCGCTACCAAACTACGCCATACCCCGGAACAAAAGCTATTATAGCAGAAATTCCGGAAATTGCAACAGGTAATTTGAAAAAAATATAAAAATTTTAAAAATGGGGAATTTTTTAAAAATGTCCGCTTGTAAAAGAAGCATCCAGCTAAACGAATATCTCCGGAAGCTACGCAGGAAACCGGAAGCTTCTTTTACATTTCTCTTTCACTTTTTATTTGATTCCTGTATACAAAAAACTTGCAAATTTTTCCGTTTAGTGCTATACTAGCTTTCAGTTGGAACACAGTTCCTATTTGGAAGCATAGCTCAGCTGGGATGAGCGTTCGCCTCACACGCGAGAGGTCATGGGTTCGAGCCCCATTGCTTCCATTTTATTCACATTTGTGAATGCGGGGCATTAGCGCAGTTGGGAGCGCGCAACATTCGCATTGTTGAGGCCGTGGGTTCGAATCCCATATGCTCCATTTTTATTCTGTCCGTATCATACGAGGCGGTCGGTTGATACCGATGTTTGACCTCGATCACAAAAAGAAACGATTCCACAGAATTCAGACCTTCTTCAAGGTTCGAATCATTATGGAGTCGTTTTTTCTTTTAGGAGAAATTCTTTCTTTGAAATTGAAAACCGGGACCCGGCAGGCCGGGTCCCGACATTTTGTATGATGCAGGTTAACGGGAAGTTTTTTTCTTCCCAGAAGCATATACCACAATCACTCCAAGTCCGGATATACAGCTCATCAATCCCCAAATATTAGAAGCGTCACCAGTCTCGGGAACATCCGCCAAAGGCACATCCTCGTCCGGAATATCCTCTAAGGTTTCAATCTGAAGCTCAGGCTCCTCCGCAAGGGGTACTTCCTCATCCGGAATGTCCTCGATGGGCTGATCATTCAGTTTCGGTTCTTCCGCAAGGGGTACGTTCTCATCTGGAATATCCACTGTGGGCTCATCGGAATCAGAATCGGAGTCAGGATCCGGCTCGGGCCTGGGTTCCGGCTTCGGTTCCGGCTCGGGTTCAGGTTCCGGCTTCGGCTCGGGTTCCGGCTCAGGCTTTGGCTGTGGTTCAGGCTCCGGCTCAGGCTCGGGTTCTGGCTCCGGCTCAGGCTCGGGTTCTGGCTCGGAAGGTTCGTTCACAAATTCGATGACCAGCGGCTTTTCACTGTCAATGGCGCCTGCATAGAAGGCATCCGCCGAGAAAGTGTAGCTGCCAGCAGCGGGGTTGTAGATGCCCTGGCCGCTCTTCTCCTCCATGATCTGGTCAAAGGTCGCCTGACTGTCGCAGATCACCCGCACCCTGGTGTCCAGCTCATATCCATCCGGGGCTACGGCCTCCTGCAGATAGTAAACAGTATTTTCCAGCAGGGTATAGTCAATATCCAGTCTGCCGTTCACAGTCTTAACGGTGTAGACCAGCTTATCGCTGCTCTCATCATACTCGGTCCAGCCGTAGTGAGCCTCTCTTTTGACGGTCGTACCGTCCTCCTCATATTCCTCGGGGAAATAGGTGAGGTACTGGGTGATTACCGCTTCGGTCTCCTCGTCGATCTCGGTCTTCCACAGGTAGAATTCCGTCTGGCTCTCACCTTCCGTGTCACCGATGACGTTCCCCTGCGCATCCTGCTTGATCAGCTCAAACTCACCGTCGATCTGATCCATCACGATCGAATTGTAATACTCCCAGCTGGTATTCTGATAGTCGTTGTTCATGTTCTTTCCATCCAGGTTAATGGCCATGGTAAAGGCGACCCAGGTGGCTTTGTCACTGCTGACACCAGCAGCAGTCAGATCATTAAAGTATTTATTGGCCTTGTCCCAGGCGCCCTCGGTCTCGTCCAGCTTGTCGGTCATATAGCTTCCGATGGACAGAGAGGGATCGTTGGACACCCACTCACCGTGGCCATGACCATGGTCTATATTTCCCAGCAACGCATCCATATCCTCAGCATCGCCCACCTGGAAGCCCATAATATTCTGGTAAAACTTGTCGTACCGAAGGGCAGGATCGGATTCCACTTTGTTGTCGTCCCCCGGCATCTCCATATCCTTGTATTTACTCAGATCATTCAACGCATTTTCATCATTCCGCAGCAGCTCGCTGACAGACTCGTACCTGCTTCCGTCCGGCTTTTTGTAGTAATCCAGAATATAGTCGTCGTAGCTCTCGTAACCATAGGCAGGCATATACTGATTTAAGGCTTTCTCGACCTCGCCGGTCGTAAGATTATCGATAGTGCGATACAGCTTCATGTAGGCGATTACTAGGTGTCCTTTGGAGTCGTAAGCAAGACCATCGTTTTCACAGTCCTTCTTCAGGATATAATTCCCATCTGCATCCTTCAAAACCTTACTTCCTACGAACGCGCCATAATAATAATCGCCAGATTGTACATAGTAGAAGCCATGACATTTCTGCTCTATCGCCCCGATTTCTATTTTATTTTTCTTGATCTCTTGTATGCCGGTACGATCCCATCCGGCCGCCACGGAGGGATCTGATCCCCTGCATGCCAGGCTCCTATCACTGCCCTGTCCCCAGATACCTTCCGATCCCCAGCACCAGCCCGTCCGCCAGCTTCTCCAGAGCCGCGTCCGAATGGTCTGAGGCCTTATCCCCCAATTCTATATCCACGCTGGGAATGGTGGAATAGGAGGTCTGGGTCAGGTCCATGGCCATACTTCCTGATGAAAAGATCTTACTTCCCTTTTCCTGAAGGCCCTTGACCAGACTTTCTCCCAGGGCGTTGTGGGACTGCCAGTGGGAGGCCACCGGCTCCATGGACCGGTAGGCTTTATGATCCGGAACGCTCATATAAAAGCATCCCTTATTGGACGCGGTGGAATCCCAGTGCAGGGAAATATGGATGTCTGCCGTATTGTTGGCGATCACCGTCCGGGCCACATTATCCAGCTGTACGTCCGCTTCCTCCCGGATCATCAGTACATCGTAGCCCTCTGCCAGAAGCTTGTCCTTCAGCTTTTTTGCCATGGCCAGAGTCACTGTGCTTTCCGGCGTTCCGTCTGAAAACGTCATTCCGGACGATATGGCGGACGCATATACGGCTCCGGCTCCCGTGGTCCCTCCGGTCACCTTGGGCGATCCGTCCGGGTGGCAGAGAGTCTTCACGGAGCTTCCTCCCCGGGTTCCATGGCCCGCATTGACGCAGACCGTTTTTCCCTTCCGGTCCGCTTTTCCATTCTTATAGTACACTGCCGCCCCGCTGTTTATCTTGGAAAAGGAAGCAAATTCCCAGTTTTTATCCAGGAACACGTCTGCCGAGCTTTCCACATACACATTTTTTTCGTGAGTCTGTACGGCTGATGTTCCCTCCCGGCCACTGTCTGTCTCCCGATTCCCGGCCGGTGCCTGGCTGCTCAGATACCGGCTGGCCACATAACACGTTTTTCCTCCGACCGTCACCTGGCTCCATGTTCCATCGTCCGATTCCCGCTGGATCTTCGTTCCCCTGGGCACCGTCCCCAGGACAGCGCTTTCCGTGGATCTTCCCTCCCGGCAGTTTAAATTTCCCGCCGTCACATATACCGTATCTGCCAGGGCCGTTTCCGGCAATACCGTCCCCGCCATAAGAAGCCCGAGGCAGACCATCAGTCCCGCTTTCTTTCTGTTCATAGAAACCTCCTTTTCTCTCCGGCCGTTTTCCGGCCAGACTTCCGCACCATATGTAAAAGGCAGGGGGAAGCACAGCCTCCCGCCCGCCTTTTCGTTTCTGTTATTCCGTCCTGCATCCGTATCTTCCGGCCTGGCACCGGATGGTCCACCACTGGCCGTTGCAGTACACCTCCATCCAGCATCCGCCGTTCCCGGTGCAGCCGCAGCTTCCGGTGTTTCCAGTATTTCCGCAGCCTCCGCTGTTTCCGGTATTCCCGGTACAGCCGCAGCCTCCGCCGTTTCCAGCATTTCCGGTACAGCCGCAGCCTCCGCCGTTTCCAGCGTTTCCGCAGCCGCAGCCATTCCCGGAACTTCCAGTGTTCCCACAGCCTGCAGAGCCCATATTTCCTGTGCTCTGGCAGCCGCAGTTCTGATACCACCAGCTGTTCCAGCCGGCGTTCCGGCAGTTTCTGTAACATCCGTTGTTTACAAAATTATTTCGATTGCAGCACATATGATAAATCTCCTTTTTTTGAAGGTTGTACTTTATCATATGGGACAGCCGCAAAAAGGGTGCAGGCTTTTCCAGCCTGCGGCCAGGATTCCGGCCCTCCGGCAAGGGAGGGCCGTCCGCCCATTAGTCTCCCAGCACGTTGACGATCTTTGACGGACTCCTGTAATTCCAGGAAGAGATCTTGATTCCCGTCCGCTTACTGGATGCATGGACCACCTGTCCGTTGCCGATATAAAGGGCCACGTGATTGATCCCGCCGCCGCTGCCGGAGTAGAATACCAGGTCTCCCGGTCTCATCTGGCTGGATTTGATGGATTTTCCGCAGTTGGCCTGAGCCGCAGAGCTGTGGGGCAGGGATACCCCGAAATGGGCCATGACGGACATGGTAAATCCGGAGCAGTCTGCGCCGTTTGTGAGGCTTGTGCCTCCCCATACATAAGGATTGCCCACAAACTGTACGGCATAGTTGGCGATCTGGGCACGTTTCGAGGAAACGCTTCCGGCACTGGAGCCGGCGCTGCCATCGTTGGCGCTTCCGCCGGACGGCTTGGAGCTTCCGCCCTTGCCGGGCTTTGCCGCAGTCCCGCCGGACGGCTTGGAGCTGCCGGTGCTTCCGCTTCCTTTGGCCGGAGCCTCCACCACAGGCGTATAGGGAATCGCCTCGTTGAGGCCGTATTTCACATCCACATAGTCGCTGGAAATAAACGCAGTGGAATCATCCAGCTCGATCTCTACCCAGCCGTCCTGCTGGCTCACCACCAGGAACTTTTCGCTGCTGGCGATCTGGGTCCAGATCCTGGACTCGGTATTGGGCTCGGACCGGACGTTGACGCCGTCGGTGTTGGCAATGGCCATGAGCTTGGCCACCTGCATGGCCTTATCCTCTGCCTGCTGTCCCGTCAGTATGTATTCTGATTTTACATAGCCCGTGATCTTTCCGGAACGGATCTTATACCATCCGTCCTCTGTGGTTTCCAGAATATCACAGCCCGCGTTGCTGGGAAGCTTTGCAATGATCTTTCCATTCTGCTCGCTGGCCTTATCCCGGACGTTCAGATAGTTGCTCACATTGGAAACGCCCAGGTTGTCATAAAGACTTAAAACCGTGGTCCGCATATCCTGCTTGCGGGCCTCATTGAGGGCATAGCGGACGGTCACATAATCCGCAGAAAGGTAGCCGTCGTCGATCTGCACCCAGCCGTCCTGGATGCTCTCCACCGGATACCTCTCGTCCTTATAGACCTGGCCCATGATCTCGCTGTCCTGGCTGGGCTCCTTCCTCACGTTGAGCTTGTCTGTATTGACCACAGCCCGCTCCATCACATTTTCTGCCGCCACCTCCCTGGCCTTGTCGCCCGTATAGATATACTGGGAGCTGACGTAGCCGGTGACGCCGCCGGAGGAGATCTTATACCAGCCGTCTGTGGACGTGTCCACGATCTCGCAGGCTCCGCCGCTTAACAGCTTCCCTACGACCTCTCCGTAGGTTTCCGGGATCTTTCTCACGTTCAGATAGCCGGATACCCCGGCAATCCCCAGGTTCGCATAGCCGTCCAGTACCTTCTGGACCTCCTCGTCGCGCTCCTTCTCAGCGATCTCCTCCGCCGAAAGGGTGGTTTCCAGGACGATGGAGACCGGTTCTCCGCTCTCCGTCTCCACTGGAGCCGTTGTCTCCAGAGACGCCGCCACGGTCTCCACCTTCATCCTTGCAGCCCGGCTTTCCCCGCCCTTTCCCAGGACGCCTCCGGCCACAGCCACTACGATCACAACGGCCACAGCCGCTCCTGCGCCCGCCATATATTTCATGGAAACGCCGCTGGTCCGTTTCTGCCGGATCTTTTTCAGCCGCTGGATATTCTCCTCCGGCTGCGCCTTATTCTTTTTTTCCGTTACTTTCTCTTCATCAGTCATTGATACTCTCCATCTCCGGGAATTTCCGGATTTCTATACATACCGTACCCCATTTTAGCAGATTATAAGGGTTCCTGTCAAATTTTTTCCCGGGATGAACCATGATATTTTTCTTACGATTTCATGAGCATAAGCAGCGGAAGATCCGATTCCTACCAGTCCACCACCCGGTCCACAATGGCCTGCTGCTCGGTGCTGGTCCTTCTCAGATAGATCCTGGTGGTCTCAATGCTCTCATGTCCCATGAGATCCGCCAGAAGAGCCAGATCATTGAACCGCTCCAGAAAGCTTTTGGCAAACCGGTGGCGGAAGGAGTGGGGATAAGCCACCGCCGGGTCGCGGGAGTTTGACACCTCTTTTTAACATCCCATCACAGAAATCCTTTATTTAAGCC